>JAPLDP010000088.1 GCA_026391695.1 Bacteroidota bacterium | reverse complement strand
CCTGAACAATGAATTTTGTCAAAACAAAAACTGCATCAATATCTTACAAATTATCCCAGCTTGCCTAATTTTTTGTATTCGTCCTGGAAATAGTATAGCTTTTTATCCGAATTTTGGATTTATGAATTATTCAGGCTAAGTGAAAGCAAAAAGATTAATAAAAAAAGACATCCTGGTGGGAAAGGAGCAAAAGACAATCCAAAAGAAGAAGCTGATGGATTAGAAATTTTTGTACGACTTTCCGCTTATGAGGATGATAAAAGAATTGACTATATAAATAAACGACTCAAAGAAGGGGCATATACAACAACTCAGACCGACTATAGTGACTGTGTAAATACACAAGATGACCCTGTTGATAGGTACGCTTTACCAAATGATGAAATAATTAAATGGGCATTTTATATAAAACCAAAAATCAAAGACATATTACAAAGAGGAATTGTTCAACCTGCATTTAGTCACGATGGCGGAGGAATTGAAGCATATTTTGAATACGGAACATCAAATAATACTTATTTTGATAAAAGAACTTATGGCAGATAAAATCAGAATTAAGTTAACAGATCAACAAATCGAAATTTTATCGAGACTTCCTGAACAAGGAATGGGATATCAAATTGTAGATATAAAAATGAAAAATGGGAAAATTTTAAAAGAAAAAGTAGTAATTAATTCAACATATTTACAACTGGACATTACCGAACAAATTGACACAAAAGACATAGACACTATTCAAATTAATAGTAAATAAAATTGTAGTAATATATAACAGCAACAAAGCCAATATTGAGGGTGCTTTACAAAGGTTTACGTTTATAGTGTTTGTGAGCTGGACGTTATAGGTCGGTTTATAATGACATGCAAATATTAACCATCAAACAAAACATTTATGGTATTAGAAATTATTAAACGGGAGACGGATGCCTACAAACGACTTATAGCTTCGGCTGGTTATGATGAACTTTATAAATGGGAGGCTCTCAAAAATTTTCAGGAAACTTGGAACATTGAAGCAGACGACTTCAAAAAAATGTATGATAACAGTTTTCGGAGCAAATACAGCGGAAATTTATGGGCAAATCCTCATTGGTTTCCTAAAGCTGTAATGTTACGGTTCATTGACCATGACAAAGAAAAAGTTAGACAAATGTTTCGTGACTTATATAATGAAGACGAAGGCATTGACAAGCGAATTGAACGTTTTGTTTTCCATTGTGACAAAATTTTAGAAGAAGTTTTAGTTTATGACAAGTCAATGAAACATCACTTCCATGATGGACAAAGAATTGTTTCACTCTACTTAGCTTTTCACTACCCTGACAAGTATGCCATATATAAATTCACCGAGTTCAAGACATTTATGGAAATTGTTAAGGTAAAGGATATTCCTGGAACAGGTGAGTATGAAAGATTTTTTAAAGTAGTTCGGACACTCTACAACATTTTAATTAAGGACGAGGAGTTAATGAAACTGCATAGAGCAATCTTAAAGGATGATTGTTACAAAGGAGAAACTTTAATGTTAGCACAGGATTTTATTTTTACGACAGCTAGACGATATTTGTGATGATAACTCAAATAATTAAAACATGAAAACAAAAAATTTAATTTTTCTTGCATTCATAACAACTATGTTGTCCTCATGCGTGTCTACATATTTTTTTCAAGTGTATAAAGCCACCCCAACGGACAAAATCACATTAAAGGAGAACCTATTAATTTACGAAGACGATAATTGCAAAGTATCTTATAACCTATGGGATGAAGGTGGTAATATCGGATTTAGTTTTTTTAATAAGACGGATGAAAACATCTATTTGAATTTAGAAGAAAGTTTCTTCATTCTTAATGGGGCATCCTATAATTATTATAAAAATAGAATTTACACGTATACTAAAGGTGCTGGTATCTCTACTTCTGGAGGAGCAACAGCATCCAAATCTGTCACAGGTATAAATTATTTGAATTTATTTCAAACTAATAGTGTTTCTGCAACAAATTCAGTTGGAGTTATGGCTTCTTCTGGTTATTCGGTATCATTTAATGAAGAAAAAATAGTTTGCATTCCAAGTATGACTTCTAAGGTAATTGCGGAGTATTCAATAAATCAATCACTTTATAGAGATTGTGATTTGTTTAAATACCCGGCAAAAAAGCAAATCAGCACTAAGTCTTTCACAATATCAGATAGTCCGTTAGTATTTAGTAACAGAGTTGTATATACAGTTGGTCAATCGGGTAATCCTGTGAGATTTGAAAATGAATATTATATTTCTGAGATTACTAATTATCCACAGAGTGAAATGTTTGAAAGCGCATATGATGTATATTGTGGCGAAAAAAATTCGGTATTAACATATTATTTTAAAAATGTCTCACCAGATAAATTTTATCTAAAATACACTAAAAGTGATACTTGGAAACATTAATAATTACATTACATTTTTAGTCGCAAGAGTTGATGATTATGTCGCATACTAGAACTCTCAGATCATCATTAGAGTGAGACTTTGAGTATAGTGTGTCAAACATCAAAATCAAATTTCATAATAGAAATAAATGAAAAATAAATGGCTATAAAAAAATCCGAACTCTACTCCTCCCTCTGGGCAAGTTGCGATGAACTTCGCGGCGGTATGGATGCCAGCCAGTATAAAGACTATGTGCTGGTGATGTTGTTCATCAAATATATCAGCGACAAATATTCTGGTGTACCATATGCGCCCATTACAGTGCCAGAAGGAGCAAGTTTTAAAGACATGGTAGCACTGAAGGGTAAACCTACTATCGGCGACGATATCAATAAGAAAATCATTGGACGAATTGCCGAAGCCAATAAACTGACAGGTACCATAGATGTTGCTGATTTTAATAATGCTGATAAGCTTGGTAGCGGTGATGAAATGGTAAAGCGTCTCAGCAACCTGATTGCTATTTTTGAAAATTCTGCTCTTGATTTTAGTAAGAATAAAACTGAAGGTGATGATATCCTGGGAGATGCCTATGAATATCTTATGCGTCATTTTGCCACAGAAAGCGGAAAAAGCAAGGGACAGTTCTATACCCCTGCGGAAGTAAGCCGTGTGATGGCAATGATCATAGGCATAAGCCATGAAACGACCAGTGCATCTACTACAGCCTATGATCCGACAGGTGGCTCAGGCTCATTATTGCTGAAAGTAGCTGATCAGTCCGAAAGAAGTATTTCTATTTATTTACAGGAGATGGATGTAGCTACTGCGGCTCTTGCTCGCATGAATATGATCCTTCATAATAATCCCACAGCAGAAATCAAACAGGGTAATACGTTAGCTAACCCGCTTTTCATAAATGAGCAAGGCAAAGTGAAAACATTCGACTTTGTCGTAGCCAATCCTCCCTTTTCTTATAAAGCATGGAGTACAGGTGTAGATCCTGTAAATGATGTTCACGGACGTTTTCAGGATTATGGTATTCCGCCTGCTAAAAATGGTGATTATGCCTTCCTGCTTCACATAGTACGTTCCATGAAAAGTAAAGGAAAAGGCGCCTGCATCATGCCTCATGGTGTGTTATTTCGTGGCAATGCCGAAGCAGGGATAAGAAAAAATCTCATTCGTAAGGGATACATAAAGGGCATCATAGGACTTCCTGCAAACCTGTTTTATGGTACGGGTATACCGGCTTGCATCATTGTCCTGGATAAAGAAAATGCTGAAAACCGTAAAAGCATCTTCATGATCGATGCCAGCAAAGGTTTCATGAAGGATGGGAATAAAAATCGTCTTCGTGAACAAGATATTCACAGGATTGTAGATGTGTTCAACAGACAACTTGAGGTTCCTAAATACAGTCGTATAGTACACTTGGCAGAAATAGAAGAGAAAGAATATAACCTCAACATTCCACGGTACATTGACAGCCAGGAACCAGAGGATATCCAGGATATTGAAGCCCATTTGAAAGGAGGCATACCTGATGCAGATATTGATGCCTTACAACCCTATTGGAAAGTGTATCCTTCGCTTAGGAATGTCTTGTTTGAAAACAGTCCACATGTAGGTTACAGTCAATTAAAGTTTGCAAAAGATGATATTAAACAGACTATTTTCTCCCATCCCGAATATGTACGCTACAGCAAACAGGTTGAGTCAGTATTTACCGACTGGATAACCAGAAATATACCGTCTTGCAGAAGTATTAATGCAGGTACAAAACCTAAAAGATTTATTCATGAACTTAGTGAAGATCTGTTACATGCTTTCGACAACCTGAGGCTTATTGACAAATATGATGTATATCAGTGCCTGATGAATTACTGGATAGGGATGATGCAGGATGATGTCTATATGATTGTAAGCGATGGATGGAAAGTAGGAAACCAGGTGGAATGGGATGCCAGGGGAAAAGAATTTGAGGGTAAAATAATTCCGAAGCGTCTGTTAATTGACCGTTTTTTCTCAGATGAGCAGAAAGCCCTTGAAGAATTGGAATCTCAATGTGATGCTATTTCATTGCAAATAGAGGAACTGGAAGAAGAGCACGGAGGTGAAGAAGGTTCTTTTGCAGATTTGGAAAAGGTGAATAAGGCTAATGTTCAGAAGCGACTGAAAGAATTATCCAGGGATGATAGTGATGTAGAAGAAGAAAGAAATGTATTAAAGACATATCTGAAACTGTCGGAACAAGAGGCTGAAGCCAATAAAAAAGTTAAAGAAGAGCTGGCTAAACTGAATGAAAAGTTGCTTTCTAAGTATGATGTCCTGACTGAAGAAGAAATAAAAGTACTTGTAGTAGAAGGTAAATGGATGAATACTCTAACTGCTGATTTACATTCCGAAATGCAGCGCATCAGTCAACGACTTACTCAACGCATTAAAGAGTTGACCGAGCGCTATGAATCACCAATGCCACAAGTAACCTACGAAGTTGAAGAACTGGAAGGGAAAGTATCTGCTCATCTTCAAAAAATGGGATTTGTATGGAAATAAAAGAAGGATATAAGCAGACGGAGATTGGTGTTATTCCATGTGATTGGATTGTAAAAGCTATTAGTAAGGAAATAGATTTGTTAACCGGTTATCCTTTTCCGAGTAATAAATACTCTAATGAAGGTATCAAATTACTTAGGGGTTCAAATATCAAGAGAGGAGTAATAGATTGGTCAGAAGATATTACTCAATATTGGGAAAAGCTGACCCATGAATTGAAAACATATATTCTTGACGAGGGTGATATTGTCATTGCAATGGATGGTTCTTTAGTCGGTAGAAGTTTTGCAAGATTAACAAAAAAAGATTTGCCAGCATTGTTATTACAACGTGTTGCAAGAATAAGATCTAGTAAGATTGACCAAGGATATTTAAAGGAATTTCTTTGCAGTGATTATTTTTCAAAATATTGTGATTCAGTTAAAACGGTAACTGCCATACCCCATATAAGTCCTAGAGATATTAGGAAATTTACTATTCCTATCCCCCCCACACTCATTGAGCAAACCGCCATAGCTACCGCCCTCAGCGATGTCGATACACTCATAAGCAGTCTGGAGAAACTCATTGCCAAAAAACAAAATATAAAACAGGGGGCGATGCAGGAGTTGCTTACAGGTAAAAAGAGGTTGCCAGGATTTAGTGGGGATTGGGAGGTGAAGAAGTTGGGGGATATTGCTTCAATTAATCGTGGTGCATCACCAAGACCTATCGATAGCCCAATATGGTTTAATGAAAACTCAAGAATAGGTTGGGTAAGAATTTCTGATGTAACAAAATCAATAAAATATTTATATGAAACAACTCAAAAATTATCAGAGCAAGGAATAAAATGCAGTCACTTTGTTCCAAAAAATAATCTGATAATGAGTATATGTGCAACAGTTGGCAGACCAATAATTACAAGATTAGATGTTTGTATTCATGATGGTTTTGTCGTATTTAATAACCCAAAAATAGAAAAAGAATATTTGTATTATTATCTAAGCTTTATTGAAGAAAGTTGGTCTAAAAATGGTCAAACTGGCTCACAAATGAATTTAAATACAACAATTATTCAATCAGAGGAAATCCCAGTTCCCCAAAGAGAAGAACAAATAGTCATTGCCCAAATTCTCAGCGATATGGATGCGGATATAGAAGCAT
Source organism: Bacteroidota bacterium (assembly GCA_026391695.1). Classification (NCBI taxonomy): domain Bacteria; kingdom Pseudomonadati; phylum Bacteroidota; species Bacteroidota bacterium. The sequence continues at coordinate 112,157 of JAPLDP010000088.1, read as the reverse complement.
TGGAACGGAAGCTAGCTAAATATAGAATGATCAAGCAGGGGATGATGCAGATGTTGCTGACAGGGAAAATCAGGTTAATATGAGCAAACGGATGATTTTAAAACCATTATCGGGCATTATGCTGCTGGCATTACAGATAACGGGGAAGTTACCGGGGAAGTTACCGGGGAAGTTAAAGGAGTTGTTTTCAAAAGAAGTTAAAAGAGTTGGGCTAAATACTATTTTGATGCGCTGGAGATTGAGTAGTGTAGTTCTGAAATTAAAGATTTGTTTCATAGATGCAGACTTTTTCTTTTCGTACTTTTCTTTTGGACACGCAAAAGAAAAGTACATAAATAAAAAACATTCTCTATCCATTTATCTTTTTCAATGAACATCACTTCTATTCGCATTAAAACATACCAGAGAACTTGGCAACAACAAATTGAAATCTTTTCGCATTCGTTCCTGCAAATCAATTTACCTGGCACATCAAAATATTATTTAGCCAAGAGTTGGGCCTTCACAGAAATGCGTACTTTTAGGGTAACGAAGGTAATTCAATTCAATGTTGTCACAATTGTCAATAAACTTGCTTTACGGGCAAATGTGACATAACGTTTAAAGAGAACATACAAAGTTGCATTTTACTACTGGTATAAATGCTTCGAATTGAAAAATCTGATAAATTAATGAGGTATGAGTAATGTTGGTCAAATAGAACGAGCTACCCAAAATCGTATTGTCAAATTATTCAGCGATCAATTAAACTACTTTTACCTTGGTAATTGGGAAGATCGACTGAATAACAGCAACATTGAAGAGAAATACCTTAGAAAGTACCTTGCTTCTCGGGATTATAACGATATACTTATCAATAAGGCATTAGATAAATTACGGATTGCTGCAAATAATTACGAGAGAAGCTTGTACGATAACAATAAAGAAGTGTATGGATTTCTTCGCTTTGGTGTTAAAGTGAAAGCTGATGTGGGTGATAATACAGAAACCGTACATCTGATAGACTGGAGTAATCCTGAAAAGAATGATTTTGCCATTGCAGAAGAAGTGACCATTCAGGGGAACTACGATAAACGACCAGATATTGTCCTGTACGTTAATGGTATTGCATTAGCAGTCCTGGAACTAAAACGCAGTACAGTTTCTATTGGTGATGGCATCCGACAAAATCTGGTGAATCAGAAAAAAGAATTTATTCAATCCTTCTTCTCAACCATTCAGTTTGTATTTGCCGGTAATGATACAGAAGGTTTACGTTACGGAACAATTCGCACTCCTGAAAAATATTTTCTTAAATGGAAAGAAGATGTGGATGACATCAGCATGTTGCCATTGGATAAGTACCTGCTGAAATTATGCAATAAAAAACGTTTTCTGGAGATCATCTATGATTTTATCCTTTTTGACGGAGGTATAAAAAAGTTACCACGTCATCACCAGTATTTTGGAGTCAAAGCATCACAGGAATTTGTACGTAACAGAGAAGGTGGCATTATCTGGCATACACAGGGTAGTGGGAAAAGTCTGGTGATGGTCATCCTGGCTAAATGGATACTGGAGAACAATCCTAATGCACGTGTGGTGATCATTACTGATCGTGATGAATTGGACAAGCAGATCGAAAGGGTTTTTAATGATTCGGGTGAACCTATACATCGCACCAGCAGTGGCAAAGACCTGATGGATCAACTGGGACAGTCATTACCAAGGCTATTGTGTTCATTGGTCCATAAATTTGGTAGAAGATCAGAAGATGATTTTGATGATTTCATTGAAGAACTGAAAAATAATCCTGTCAGGACAGTAGGTGAAATTTTTGTCTTTGTAGATGAATGTCATCGTACACAAAGTGGCAAATTGCATAAAACCATGAAAGTCATGCTGCAGAATGCGATATTCATTGGCTTCACGGGAACACCATTACTTAAGCAGGATAAGCAAACAAGCCTTGAGGTATTCGGAAGATATATACATACCTACAAATTCAATGAGGGAGTTGAAGATGAAGTTATTCTTGATCTGGTTTATGAAGCCCGTGATATTGATCAGAAAATCACTTCCCCTGATAGGATTGATACCTGGTTTGAATCAAAAACCAAGGGATTGAATGACTTTCAGAAGTCAGAGTTAAAGAAAAGATGGGGTACAATGCAGGTGGTATTGAGTTGTCGTTCCAGGATGGAGAAACTTGTTACCGATATAATATTTGATTTTAATGTGAAGCCACGCCTTAATTCAAATACTGGTAATGCCATTCTGATATCTTCCAGTATTTATGATGCTTGCCGTTATTACGAACTCTTTCAAAAAACAGAATTAAAGAATCATTATGCCATTATTACCTCCTATAATCCCTCCACACGTGATATTATAACAGAAGACACAGGTGCAAATACAGAAACGGAGAAAGAATTTATCTATCAGACCTATAAAGCACTTCTTGGTGACAGAAGCACTGAAAAGTATGAAGATCATGCAAAGGAGAAATTTGTAAAAGAACCTGCGACCATGAAACTTCTTATTGTGGTTGACAAGCTACTTACAGGTTTTGATGCTCCTCCCTGTACTTACCTGTATATTGATAAAAGCATGCAGGATCATGGCTTGTTTCAGGCAATATGCCGTGTAAACAGACTGGATACTGAAGACAAGCAATTTGGTTATATTATTGATTATATGGATCTGTTCAGAAGAATTGAGAACGCTGTAGCCGTGTACACTTCTGAATTGGATTACGATACGTTTGCAAAAGAAGATTGTGATATATTACTTAAGGATCGTTTAATAAATGGCAAGGCGAGGTTAGATGATGCCCTGGAAGAGATCGCCTTGTTATGTGAACCTGTACCTGCTCCAAAGGATACATTAGCATTCATTCATTTCTTTTGTGGAAATCCTGAAAATGAAGATGATCTTAAAGCCACTGAAGTAAAACGCACTGCATTATATAAACTTACCATTAATCTCATACGTGCTTATGCGAATATAGCTGCCGAAATGGAAGAAGCAGGATATTCTGTAAAAGAGATAGAAGACATTAAAAGACAAGTTGATTTTTATCTGAAGTTGAGAGAAGAAATACGTAATGCAAGTGGTGAAACGCTTGATCTGAAGACCTATGAAGCTGACATGCGGCAGTTGATTGATAATTATATCCAGGCTGAAGATCCAAGAAAAATCTCATTTTTTGATAATTTGTCATTGGTTGATCTGATAGTAAAGACCGGAATTGCAGATGCCATTAATAATTTACCTGATAGGATAAAAGCCAACCGACAAGCTGTTGCAGAAACAATAGAGAATAATGTCCGGCAAAAGATCATCAAAGAACATTTGATTGACCCTGCATTTTTTGAGGATATGTCAAAGCTGTTGAATGAAATTATCATAGAACGGAAAGCTAATGCCATAGACTACGAAGAGTACTTAAAGAAAATTGCTGACCTTGCAAAACATGTAAGTCAGGGAAGGAAGGACAATCTGCCTGAAAAATTAACAACACATGCACAGGTGGCATTGTATCATAACCTGGAGAAAGATGAAAATTTGGCATTGGCATGTGACGAAGCCATTCGTTATATTAAAAAAGACAACTGGAAAGGCAATGCACAAAAAGAGAATGAGATAAAAGGAGCGTTGTATAAGGTGCTAAAGAATGTGAGTAAGGTAGAACAGATTTTTTCAATAGTTAAACAGCAATCCGGATATTGACGTGCAGCAGTTACAATTAGGTGATATGACAATTGATGTGGTGCAGAAGAGTATTAAAAATGTGCACCTCAGCGTGTATCCTCCTTCAGGAAGAGTGAGGATAGCTGCTCCTTTGTATATGGATATAGATACGATCAGGATTTATGCTATTTCAAAACTTACCTGGATAAAGAGGCAACAGCAAAAGTTTAATGAACAGGAACGCGAATCTGTACGGGATTTTATTACTCAGGAAAGTCATTATTACATGGGTAAGAGATATCTTTTACGAGTTATATTCCATACTGCAGCCCCTAAAGTTGTATTACGCCATAACAGAATAGAACTTCATATCCGAGAAAATACGAGTAGGGAACAAAGGGAACATATTTTAAATGAATGGTACAGGCAGCGATTAAAAGATGTTATACCTGGCTATATTTCCAAATGGGAACAAATCATGAAGGTAAGGGTTGAAGAATTTGGCATCAAAAAAATGAAGACCAAATGGGGAACATGCAACAGCGAAGCAAAACGAATATGGCTTAATTTAGAATTAGCAAAGAAACCTCCGCAATGTTTAGAATATATCATTGTACATGAGATGGTACATTTGCAAGAAAGACATCACAACGACAGATTTATTTCATTAATGGACACCTTTTTACCGCAGTGGAGGTTTTATAAAGAAGAGTTAAAGCTTTTACCAGTGAGCCATGCGGAATGGAGTTATTAAAAGGAATCTTTTATCAATAGTTTCTAATTAGGTAAAGCTTGCAGACAGAAAAAATGCAATCACTTAAAAGAAAGGAAATACGAATATTAGAAAATCAAAGTAACTTTATATCATTAATGATTAAAAAATACCACTTTAAATATTGATCCGTATTTGTCCAGATTTGGCAGAAGACATACAGTGCTGACAAATAAAAAAGAGTAAACATTTTTAAAATCAAAATAAATGAAAAAGAAAATAAAATGGACTCGCATCATCTACATCGTAGGCGTTATTGCTTTGATAATTGGAGTTATCGATCCTATGGAAGGATCAATTGTAATAGCAGCTGGTAGCGCACTTGTTGCATTATCAACATACTTAACACACGATCGACATTGGAAAATATTCCTGGTATCACTGATAATGATTCTATTTGGCGTGTTTTTTCTGTTTTATTTATCATCACTAGGTGGTTTTGGAGGCACGTCATCACTATCATGGTGGTGGGGTATACTAGTTCTTCCTTATCCCATAGGATGGCTAATATCCATAATTATTTTGATTGTCAGGGCTATTAAAAAGCCAAAGCAACAAATCAATGCATAAGCAGAATTTAGCCTTTATTGCCACATTGAACACAAGAATCGCAGTGAAGTATGGAAATCGCTGATTTGGTTATCCAGATTGCTTTCTATTGCTATCTTGAAGAATAAATAAAATAGTCTCCTATAAGAACAACATCAGAGCCAATGTATATATAGAAATATTATCAGAACGCTTTATTTTAGCTCACAATGGCATTAAACAGTTTTTATGTTTTTCTTTAAATTTTTCAATTTCATTCCTGTTATCCAATCCGAAATTTCTTCCGGTGATCTCCCACTTTGCACCGCATAACTTGCATTTTATGTAACCGTCGGAGAAATTAATCAAAATATGTCCGGCATCAGGTTTCATCTTTTGCCCAGCATCGAGTTTCATCTTTTGCCTCCTTTTGGGTACTTTATAATTTTTTCTTTATCAGTCATAACATTAATCTTTAAATATAGGGTGTAAGTCTTCTGCCTAATCTGGACAAATAAGGATCAATATTTAAGGTGGTATTTTTAATCATTAATGATATAAAGTTACTTTGATTTTTTGATATTTGAACATTCCGGAGTAAAATGTATCATTGTGTAAGCCTTCCTATTTTCTGATCATTCAAAAAATATTATCTAATTTTCATCTACAATGATGAAGTTATTATAAACTGATTTTCTATTCCTGCAATATGGTTCCCCATCTAATAAATTAGTTTAAATTTGAATAAAGTCTGTCCTAATGAGTGAGACCACCTCTGATATCTGGCATTTACTGGTCAAATTCTCCGTCCCTTTGGGCGTAAGTAGGCTCCGGGGCTTGCCCTGGGGTTCATACCCGTGATTGAAAAATAATTCATTGAAAAGTTGCAAATCATATATAAACATACGATATTTGACAAATATTTCAGTGTTTTTAATTTTTCCAATCCTGCTAATGCCGGTACATTCTATATCAATAATTTCTGATTTGTTACATTAGGTTTAAGAGTCATTCATTGATATTTCAATAAATATGGAGATTAAAGCCATGAATTCCAAAATGAATAAATTCAGATGGTCTAAAATAATAGCCTTAGTCCTTTTAATAACGGGAACTATTTATTCAAACTCCACTGTTAATGCCCAGGTGTTTCCTAATGCGGGTAATACTCGGAAAAATTCAGTATTCATCGAGGGATGTATTGGGTATGATATCTTCATTAATAAAAATCTTAAAAGTGAATATGGAAATGGCAGTATATACCCTTCATTAGCCCTGGGTTATTATCCATCTGAATTGTTTTCTTTCGGCGTGGTCGGAAATCTGCTTCATTCAAGCAGGGATTTTCCTTTGATTAATGCTGCGGAAACCCATACACTGACCTCATGGCCTTTAACAGCTTTTATAAGATATAACATATCGCTTGGTGAGGATGATTTTTATTTATTTGGAGAAGCAGGGGGAGGGATTGCTATTGCAAAATCAAAAGCGGAAGGATGGGTAAAAACCTCAGCCCATAGTAAAACTGACTTCCTTAAAATTGAAAAACAAGTCTCACCTGATTTTTACTGGAAATTAGGAATAGAAATGTTTTCAAATAATAAATGTTCTGTAATCATTCAGGGCACTTATTCTTATCAACCAATCAAAGAATGGGATCTTAAAATCTCTGGCTTCATATTAGCAGCTGGCTTTAAGTACATAATCATAATGAGTCCTGACGAAAAAGAGAAAGCACAACTTATTGTACAATAAGTAATTCCAACTGAAGTTTTGAAGGTGATACCATTTCTGTAATTATCTAAGGAACTGGCTTCACTCCTAACACACACTAGGCGATTTACTCTTGGATGGTATCAATTACCTCCTTCCCTGATATGGTGCATCCTGGGGCTTTATTTTGCGTCGTCTTCTTGTGGGGGTACCCTTTTTTCTGCAAATTGGACAAAAAGCCTTGAACATCAAAAGTTCGATATCCATCAAAACCGATTGTTGTTTTTGTTTGATTTAATACACCATGCAGCATTACTTCTACTACCCATTCCTCAAATTTAAACCGGCCATGGGTTTGTTCACTAGCCAGATTCCTGGCAGAATCAAGATCCTTTGGAAAACCTGGTAAAAGTATGGCAGTAATTGTCCGAGGCTCTCTCATTAAACATTAATTTACAAGCAATTACAGAGCTTTTAAAAAGAGTAAGAGTTAATAAGAGTTTATAAGACTCTTATAAGAGAGATAAAATTACGCTAAGGCTACATTTTCTCTCTTTATATTTTTCACAGTATAAATAATGATAGAAATTAATATCATCCCAATTCCTTCGTGTTGAGATCCGCATTAACGATTTTCATCACAAAGACAGAATGAGGATGGTCAAAAGATTGCCGTATTTCCTTGACCAGGGCGTTCATCATGATGTCATAATCCCCGAATACCTGGGTGCTCATCCCGTTTGTCCTGACCGTAAGCCCTTCATGTGTATTCAGCCTGTCGATGAACTCATGGATCGGGGGGACATACTCATCCCTCAATGGGTAATAACTGATGTCTGCTGATGTTTTCATTTTTTTTTAATTATCTGACAAAATTAAAAATAAAGATTTAATTAATTATCTGTAAAATATTTTCTACCTTTGAATATATTTTATCTTTATTAACAGGTATGAAAAGAATAATAAAGCTATGGCAGGCTGTTAGCTTGACCGTTGGTAAATGGATGCTTCGCCTTCGCCGGATCATGCACAAAGGTAGTTTTAACAAGTCCGAGTTAAAATAAGGCCTTTTAACGGGTGCAACAATATACTACCTTAATGCCGTCCGTGCATTGTAGGGCTTTATTTTTGCGTCGTCTTTCATTAAAAAAACGTCCTACCCATAATAGAACCGGAATCGTAGTTTTATTACCTTTTAAAGCCAATGCTTTCAATCCAATTAATCAATTTTCCGGGCAGAAATACTCCTGGCTTAACAATATGAATGTTGCCTTTGAGGGAGCTTCCTACTCGTAAAATACGGGTGGTTGTTTACTGTGAAAATCTATGTTTACTTATTCTGAAGCATCGCAGCCATAGGATCGTAAAAATTCATGCAAAGTGCATAGACCCACATTAAGTAATACCGGATACCCCGGGAGAGATGGTAATGAAACTGTGACGCAAAATAATGACCTGTAATAAACAATTCACTCCACGTGAATAAATATATTACCGCCACGGAAAGGTCAGTGGTGTATTGATGTCGACAGCCAGGAGGAAAAGATCGAAATGGAGGCTATGCTTGGGGCATTTGATGAAACATTAGCAAAAAAAACACAGATGGCCAATGGAAATTAAAAAACGGATAGACGGACTTTCAGACATTGAAGTGGATTATTTAAATGAAAAAAACAATCCTGATGACAGGGTGCCGGCAAATAATAACTATTGTCGACTGCCTACTGATGACTGATCAATATCGGTTGAAATTACGTCTTTCGCCGCCTGGATTATCTCCCCGTTCTGTTCTAGGTTTAGCTATCGATACGGAAATGACTTTGCCATCAAATTCTGCTAGGTTCAATCCTTCAATGGCTTTCTTGGCTTCTTCATCGGTTTTCATCTCAACAAATCCGAAACCTCTTGATCTGCCCGAAAGTCTATCGGTAATCACTTTGGCTGATGTTACTTCGCCATACTTGTCAAATAACTGCTTTAAGTCTTCGCTGCTAACTCTGAAATTTAAATTTGAAATAAAAATGTTCATGAAAATTAAAAATTAAAAATTAATAAAAAAAATTATGAAACTCTTGAGCGCAATTGGTATAATCCAACCACTTCTCAACTTGACCGGCAAAGATAGTGTAAAATATATCACATGTTACACATTTTATCATTTTATTTTTCCGGCAGTTGAAGGCTTCAATGACCTCAAGTGAAAGACATTTCCGCTATCGCAACAAATAATAAAGACAAAGGGGCGCTGAGTTGCCATGGCGTGCCCTGGTATCAGGTAGATGGAAGGGGGTAGAAATACCTCCTCTTTGTGTTTGCTTTACGCACAGCGCACGATTAACCCCGGGGTAGCGATACTTTTCACTCTGAGATCGTGCATCCTGTGGCTTTATTTTGCATCGATTTCTTGAAGGTCTGTCGTTTTCTGTAAATTGGACAAAAGACCATAACTTTCTTACCAGTCAGTCATTATTTTTTGGTATTTGGAATTTGTTATTTGGAATTTAACACAAAGGGCTTCATGATTGAGGAAATCATGAAGCCCTTTGTGTTTGTGGGGCGTATTGGGATCGAACCAATGACCTCATGCCTGTCAAGCATGCGCTCTAAACCAGCTGAGCTAACGTCCCAGACTTATATCAAAGATTAAAAATTAAAAATCAAAAATGGGAGAGCAAAGGTAGTAAAAAATTGAATTGAAAAACAAAAATTTACCTCATTGGCACATTGGCACATCAGCTCTATAGCCTGTAATGATCTATCTGAGTATCTTCTGTATGATCCTCTCGGTTCCTGATATCACTTCAATGACATACAAGCCCTGCGGATATCTGCCCATATTGATGCTCTGATGCCCTGTGGCCGTCATCAGTTGTCCCTTGAGAAGAACTTGTCCCGTGGCATTATAGATGCTCACCAATACCTGCCCGGCAGATGGCCCGGTGAAATTGATCACCAACTGATTCTGATAGGGATCAAACGACATTGTCACATCTCTTACAACTCCATGCTCACCGACTCCCACACCCAGGTTAATTTCCAGGGCATCCACAATCAGCACACTGCCGATGACAGGATTTGTCGGTGGGGATGAAAAGATCACAATATTCATGGAGTCGGGATCCTCTTGTGAAAAGTAGAAAACCGGCACTTCGAAAAGAGTCCAGCTGCCGGCAGAGGTATTAATTACTGTCAATCCGGCGCCGATGGTGTCACGCTGTCCTGATACCGAATTATATTTTGTCAATGCAATTGAAAAGGAACAGGCATCTCCGCCCTGCGGTGCATACCGATAGTGGCCTGTCAGCTTCACCGGACGCTCAGTGAATGGCGTGCCACCGGTAATCGAAAACTCCTGTGTGGCAAAATTTACGGTAAATTCACCCAGCGTCAGTAAGCCGGGGACGGTTGCAATGCCCATCACATTCATTGTTTCCAGACGGGCTGAATACAGGCCCTGGTAAACAGTGACCGTATCCCTGGTGACTTCAAAAATATTAACCAGCCCGGTCTCAGCATTTGGTGAATCCCAGTATGTAGGCACTTCGTATGTGTCAAAATTATCCCATTGCTCAAAATCCTTATTGGGTATGTCATCCTGGGCGGCAACCTGTAAAAAGAAAAGTGAAAAAAGGATAAGGCATAAAGTAAATAACTTTTTCATAGGTCAAGTTTTAAGTTTTATTACAATTAAATTACTTTTGAATACACAAATGTAAAAATAATAAAAAAAACGGTGAATTTATTTTTTTTGCGGGGAAATATGAGATGACAATGATCAATGATCAGTGATCAATGATCAATAATTTTATCAAAAGGGGCTGGTAGGGGGGATGACAGTAAATTAATTAGACAATAAAACAATTTGACAATATGACGATTATGAAAAAAAACTTTTATTTTCCTCTGCTGATGCTTGCAGTCCTGATCGTTCCAATGCTGCTTTCGGGACAGGGCAACGGAAAGATCACGCTGGATGATGTCATAAAGAATTTCACCTTTTATCCTCGGTCGGTTTATGGCATGAATTCCATGAACGACGGGATTCACTATACCATGGCTGCTGAAGGCACTGCCATCGTGAAATATGAATATGAAACCGGAAAGGCTGTTGATACCATTCTTAATCCGGACGCTATGAAACGCGATTCACTGCCCTACTTCGACGGTTATAATTTCAGCAATGATGAATCCAGGATTTTATTTTCGACCGGAACAGAACCTATCTACCGCTATTCTTCCAAAGCCGATTATTACATATTTACGATCCGCTCAAAAGAGCTGAAAAAACTTTCGGTAAATGGCAGGCAACAACTGGCGACATTTTCGCCTGATGGCTCCATGGTGGCTTTTGTCAGGGATAATAACCTTTATATTATCAATCTGCTGTCGGGTGAGGAAAAGCAGGTGACCACCGATGGCCGGTACAGTTATATTATCAATGGTGCTCCTGACTGGGTTTACGAGGAAGAATTCGGTTTCAGCAAAGCATTTGCCTGGTCACCCGACAGCAAAAAGATCGCATATATGCGCTTTGATGAGAGCACTGTCCCCATGTTTAATATGACCATGTATGCCGGACAAAAGCCGGAATTAAAAAATAACGTGCTTTATCCTGAGAACAGGACGTTCAGGTATCCCAAGGCAGGCGAAAGCAATTCGCTTGTCACTGTGCATGTGTATGACCTGAAGACCGGTGCAGATATCAGAATGGACATCGGCAAGGAGGCAGACCAGTACATCCCGCGTATAAAATGGACCAACGATCCGGGTATCCTCTGCATTTACCGGCTGAACCGCCTTCAGAATAAGCTGGAATTGCTGGCAGCACAGGCCACTACCGGCCAATCGAAGGTTTTTTACAAAGAGGAAAATGCCTGCTATATCTCCGAAAACAATTTTGATGCCCTGACATTTCTCAGGGATAATGCTCATTTCCTCTGGTTAAGCGAACGCGATGGGTGGAATAATATTTACCTGTGCAGTATGAGTGACTATACCGTTAAAAGAATTCCAACAGGTGATTTTGATGTGAAAGAATGCTATGGCATTGATGAAGAGAGAGGCGTTATTTATTATCAGGCATCGGAACTGTCGCCTGCCAGGGCGGAGATCTATTCTATCAGGCTTGACGGAACAGGCAAGAAAAGGATATCGGATAAGGCAGGCAATAACTCGGCTAAATTCAGTAAAAATTATCAATACTGCAAGCTTACCTGGTCCAGTTATGCCACACCTGATTATGTGGCTCTTTATAACTCACAGGGCAACATCGTGCGGGTACTTGAAGATAACCAGGATTTAAATAATAAGCTGAAAAGCTATTCATACAGCACACCTGAGCTTTTTACCTTTAAAACCAGTGAAGGTGTGGAACTCAACGGAGCCATGCTGAAACCTCCTGATTTTGATCCTGCAAAGAAATATCCCGTATTCATGTATGTATATGGCGGGCCAAACTCGCAGACTGTCATTGATACCTGGAATTTTGGATGGGATAATTACCTGGCTCAGGAAGGATATATTGTAGTGACTGTGGATGGCCGCGGCACAGGTGCCAGGGGCGAGCAGTTCCGCAAGATGACCTACCTGCAGATGGGAAAATATGAAACCATCGATCAGGTGGAAGCTGCCAAATATCTGGGCACTCTTCCTTATGTGGATCCTGAACGTATCGGTATATGGGGATGGAGCTTTGGCGGATATATGACACTGATGTGCATGACCAAAGGTGAAGGGACCTTTAAAATGGGCATTGCAGTGGCACCTGCCACCAGCTGGCGGTATTATGACAATATATATACTGAACGGTTCATGCGCAAGCCACAGGATAATCCAAACAGTTATGATGAAAATTCCCCGTTGAATTTCGCCGATAAGTTCCAGGGCAAATTATTGATCATCCATGGCACCGGCGATGATAATGTCCATGTCCAGAATACTCTGGAGTTTACCGAACGGCTGGTTCAGGCTGACAAGGATTATTCCATGCTGCTCTATACCAACCGTAACCATGGAATTTATGGAGGTAATACCTCCTATCACCTTTTCAGGAATATGACGAAGTTCATACTGGAGAATCTATAAATAGGATACAAGGCTATCGTATAACCCAAGAGAGCTTCTTTTTTTTTGCTCGGGCCGCAAGGCCTCGTTATGGTTTCGCAACTGGGAAGCTCCCTCGACGCTGCGCTCCTCAGTCCGCTCACTTTTAGGACATATCCTTTTAAAAGATAATATCAATGAAATTTTTTTTGCAGATTAAATATTTAAGCGTATCTTTGCACCCCTGAAAACCTATAAATAACCTGTTGTTCTATTTAAAAGGAGAGTATAAGTAACATGATCATTATACCAGTTAAAGAAGGCGAAAGCATCGACAGGGCTTTGAAAAAGCTCAAGAGAAAGTTTGAAAAAACCGGCGTGGTTAAAGAATTGCGTGAAAGACAAAAATTTTCGAAACCATCGGTTAAGAAAAGGGAAGAAAGGCTGAGAGCCATCTATATCCAACAGTTACAGCAAGCACAAGAGTAATTTTTTCAGAGAGGAAATTTTGTTTTTTACAATTTTATAACTAACTTTATCGTTAGTTAAAGAGGCAGGGTTTCTTCTTTTATTTTTTCTGAATGACGCTGGAGAAATTTATCGATTACATAGGTTACGAAAAGCGATATTCAGTCCATACCATTAAAGCCTACCGGACCGACCTTGATCAATTTTACCATTTTCTGGATGTGCGTTACGGAATGAATGATATACAAAGCGTTGACCACATGATAATCCGTTCATGGCTGGTAGAGCTTATGGATCAGCATGTCACCGCGAGAGCTGTCAACCGTAAGCTCAGCACGCTGAGATCATATTTTAAATTTCTCATCAGAGAGGGTGCCATCAATGAAAATCCTATGGCCAGGGTCATTCCGCCAAAAGAATCGAAAAAATTGCCTGTTTTCGTTGACCGTGAAAAAATGGATTTTTTGTTCAGCCAAATTGACTTTGGAAATGATTTTGAAGGCATTCGCGACAGGCTGATACTTGAACTTTTTTACCAGACAGGCATGCGTTTATCGGAATTGGTCAGCCTGAAGGATTCCAGCATTGATACGGATAATCTGACCATAAAAGTCCTCGGCAAACGGAATAAGGAACGCCTGATTCCGATAACAGGATTCATGAGGGATCTTCTGAAGGGCTACCAGGATATCCGTAACCGGGAGGTGGATAAAGTGAACATTGAGGGGTATTTATTTGTTACCAGAAAAGGCGAGAAAACATATCCCAGGCTGATCTATCGGATAGTTGTCAGGTACCTCGGAACTGTGACCACACTGGAGAAAAAAAGCCCTCATATACTGCGGCATACATTTGCGACTCATTTATTAGATGGCGGTGCTGACCTGAATGCGGTGAAAGAACTCCTTGGCCATGCCAATCTTTCAGCAACACAGGTTTACACACACAATACGATCGAGAAGTTGAAAAAGATTTATAAACAAGCTCACCCAAGAGCATAAAAAGGAGGTTATCCATGAATGTCAACATCACTTCAGTACGATTCAAGGCAGACCGGAAATTAAAGGATTTCATAAATGAGAAGGTAAGCAAATTATCGCATTACTACGATGGTCTGCTGGGAGGAGAGGTAAAATTAAAGTTGGAAAACACGGATGTACCTGAAAACAAGATAGCCGAAATAAGGATATTTGTGAGAGGTAATGATCTGTTTGCGAAGAAACAGAGTTCTACTTTTGAAGAAGCTACCGATATAGCTGTTGAGGCATTAATGCGGCAGCTCAAGAAATACAAGGAGAAGCAGCGAGGTTGAGATTTTGAAATATTTTCATAAAAAAGTAAAAAAAATCTTTGTTGTTATTTGGAGAGTTACTAAATTTGCAGTCCTTTTCGAGAGGGCTGCATTTATATATTGATTGATAAGCGATTGGCGCATGCCGATGTAGCTCAGCTGGCCAGAGCAGCTGATTTGTAATCAGCTGGTCGGCGGTTCGAATCCGTCCATCGGCTCTGTTCTTTTATTTGTTGAAAGCATGACGGGGAGATACCAGAGTGGCCAAATGGGGCAGACTGTAAATCTGTTGGCTATGCCTTCGGAGGTTCGAATCCTCCTCTCCCCACATGCGGAAATAGCTCATTTGGTAGAGCGACAGCCTTCCAAGCTGTAGGTGGCGGGTTCGAGCCCCGTTTTCCGCTCCAACAGGCCGATGTAGCTCAGTCGGTAGAGCGCATCCTTGGTAAGGATGAGGTCACGGGTTCGACCCCCGTCATTGGCTCATCGTTGAATGAACAAAAACGTTTTTATAAACACAACCTAACATTATTTGATATGGCAAAAGAAAAATTCTCACGTACTAAACCGCACGTCAATATCGGAACTATCGGTCATATTGACCATGGCAAAACGACGTTGACGGCTGCTATTACCCTGAATTTGCAGGATAAAGGATTGGCTGTTTACAAATCCTTTGATGAAATTGATAATGCTCCTGAAGAAAAAGCAAGAGGTATCACCATCAATACGGCCCATATTGAATACCAGTCAGTCAACAGGCATTATGCTCATGTGGACTGCCCTGGCCATGCCGACTATATCAAGAATATGGTTACCGGTGCCGCCCAGATGGACGGAGCCATACTCGTCGTTGCCGCCAATGACGGCCCTATGCCCCAAACCCGTGAACATATCCTCCTGGCACGCCAGGTCGGCGTCCCCAAGATTGTAGTCTTCATGAATAAAGTGGATATGGTTGACGATGAGGAACTCCTCGAACTTGTCGATATGGAAATCAGAGACCTGCTGGCATTCTATAAGTTCGAGCATGACTCACCCATCATCCGCGGTTCAGCCCTCGGCGCACTCAATAAGGAACCTAAATGGGTGGAAAAAATATTTGAACTCTTGGAAGCTTGCGACACCTGGATACCTCTGCCTAAACGCGAAAGAGAAAAGGATTTCCTCATGCCCGTCGAAGACGTTTTCTCCATCACCGGCCGTGGTACCGTGGCTACTGGAAGAATTGAACAGGGTGTTATCAAAATCGGCGAGCCGGTTGAAATTATCGGCCTGGGCGCAGAAAAACTGAAATCTGTCGTTACCGGCGTTGAAATGTTCCGTAAAATTCTCGACCAGGGTGAAGCCGGCGATAATGCAGGTCTTCTGCTGAGAGGTATTGAAAAAACCGATGTCGCCAGAGGTATGGTCATCGCCAAACCCGGTTCAATCACACCGCACAAACATTTCAAGGGTGAAGTTTATGTCCTTAAAAAAGAAGAAGGTGGACGTCATACACCATTTCATAACAAATACCGTCCGCAGTTCTATTTCAGGACCACTGATGTGACCGGAGAAATTACCCTTCCGCATGGAATTGAAATGGTGATGCCCGGTGACAACCTGACTATTGAAGTCCATCTGATCCATGAGATCGCTATGAGTAAAGGTCTGCGCTTTGCTATACGTGAAGGCGGCAGAACCGTTGGCGCCGGACAGGTGACCGAGATCCTTGACTGATAACATTGCGGATGACACTGATGGTATTGGTATCCGGGATATTGCCGTGATACTGTTATCAGGACATTCATCAATATGAATATCAATGTACGGGTGTAGCTCAACTGGTAGAGTAGTGGTCTCCAAAACCATTGGTTGCAGGTTCGAGTCCTGCTACCCGTGCTAATAAAGATAAAGAAAATGGCTCGTTTCAAGATAAAAGAATATGTCAAAGAAAGCTACGATGAACTTATGCATAAGGTGTCGTGGCCTACATGGAGTGAACTGCAAGGCAGTGCGATAGTTGTCTTCGTTGCTTCCCTGCTTATTGCACTGGTTGTATTCATCATGGATATGTCCTTTAAAGGTATCCTCGGACAGTACTATAAATTATTTTAATTGTCACTCCAACTGATTCATAAACTGTTATTCAATCCTTCAATCCAGGCTTAGATATGGTTGAGCAAGAAAAAAAATGGTATGTTGTCAAGGCCATCAGCGGTAACGAGAAGAAGGTGAAGCAGTATATTGAAAATGAAATCAGCCGCCTTAAACTGCAGGATTTTGTGTCGCAGGTTTTAATTCCGACAGAGAAGATATATCAGGTAAGAAAGGGAAAGAAAGTCAGCAAGGAGCGGAATTTTTTCCCCGGATATGTGCTCATCGAAGCCGTCCTGGTCGGGGAAATCCCTCATATCATCAGAAATGTCCCGGGTGTTTTGGGATTTCTCGGATCAAAAGGGGAACCTAATGCATTGCGGCCTTCGGAAGTGAACAGAATACTCGGAAAAGTCGACGAGCTTAAAGGCTTGGGCGAGGAACTGAATGTTCCCTTTATCGTCGGAGAAACCGTCACCGTCATCGATGGACCTTTTAACAGCTTCAGCGGCGTTATCGAAGAAATAAATGAAGAAAAGAAAAGACTGAAGGTCATTGTGAAGATTTTCGGAAGGAAGACACCTCTGGAACTGAGTTTTATGCAGGTGGAAAAAGAACAATAGAACAATGAACAATGATCAATGATCAGGGATCAGAGAGTTGAATGAAAGAATAAGTGATAAATAAATTTTTATAATTAATAGGAAATGGCCAAAGAAGTAAGTGGTATAATCAAGTTGCAAATCAAGGGAGGAGCGGCTAATCCTTCACCTCCCGTCGGACCTGCGCTGGGTGCCAAAGGCGTGAACATCATGGAATTTTGTAAGCAGTTCAATGCGCGTACGCAGGATAAAACCGGAAAACTCCTTCCGGTTATTATCACAGTATTCAAGGATAAGTCATTCAACTTTATCATCAAGTCGCCACCTGTTGCGGTTCAGCTGATGGAAGCAGCCAAAGTGCAAAAGGGGTCTGCCGAGCCAAACAGGCAGAAGGTAGCCTTTGTTACCTTGGAGCAAGTAAAAACGATCGCCGAAGATAAGATGAATGACCTGAATGCTTTCACACTTGACTCAGCCATGAAAATGGTTGCCGGCACAGCCCGCAGCATGGGTATTACTGTAAAGGGAGAAGATCCCGCTGAGAAATAAATTGTAAAACAAGCACAAACGATTGTTGAGATGACGACATTGACCAAAAACAGAAAAGCCGCGATAACGAAGTATGATAAAAGTGTGACTTATTCGCTGGCCGACGCAGTTGGAATCATAAAAGAGGTGACGACCACAAAATTTGATTCGTCAGTCGACCTGGATGTCAGGTTAGGAGTAGATCCCCGGAAGGCTAACCAGATGGTCAGGGGCACTCTAACCCTGCCGCATGGAACGGGCAAAACCAAAAGAGTTTTGGTGTTATGTACTCCCGACAAGGAAGATGAAGCCCGGGAAGCCGGCGCCGATTATTTCGGCCTCGACGATTATATCCAGAAAATAAAAGGCGGATGGACAGATATCGATGTGGTCATCACCATGCCTTCTATCATGTCGAAAGTAGGTGCCCTGGGTAAGATATTAGGCCCCCGCGGCCTCATGCCAAATCCGAAATCCGGCACAGTGACCATGGATATCGGAAAAGCAGTGAAAGAAGTTAAAGCCGGCAAAATCGATTTCAAGGTCGATAAATATGGTATCATTCATGCCGCTGTCGGTAAAGTGTCGTTTCCACAGGATAAAATTGTGGATAATGCAAAGGAATTGATACAGACTATTATCAAACTGAAACCGGCAGCAGCCAAAGGAACTTATGTGAAAAGCATATTTATATCCAGTACCATGAGCCCCGGCGTGCGTGTTGACCAGAAATCCGTAACAGTATAATTCATATTTTGAAATTGGCGAAAAATCTGAAAGTAGCAAGCTATGACAAGAGAAGAAAAAAATCAGGCAATTGAAACTCTGACTGAGAAATTACGGGGAAGCAACAATGTCTATTTTACGGACATATCAAATCTGAATTCCGAACGCACCAGCAACCTGAGGAGGCTGTGTTTCAGGCGGGATGTCAAGCTGGTGGTTGTGAAGAACAACTTGCTTAAGAAAGCTATGCATAAAAGTGGCAGGAATTATGAGTCTTTATATAATATTCTTAAAGGTTCCACGTCCCTGATGATTTCTGCATCGGGTAATGCTCCTGCAATGCTGATAAAAGAGTTCCGGAAGGATTCGGATAGGCCTGTACTGAAAGGGGCCTATGTGGAGGAAACGGTTTACGTAGGCGATGAACAGCTGGAAGCGCTGATACACATCAAGTCCAAGAACGAGCTGATCGCAGATATCATCTTCCTGCTCCAGTCGCCGGCACGTAATGTCATTTCAGCCCTTCAGTCGGGCGGACATACGCTTTCGGGTATAGTCAAAACCCTGTCGGATCGCCTGGAATAGGATTATTAGTGAGAAATTAAAATAAATAACCATACATTAAAACCAATTAAAATTTAGATAAAATGGCAGATTTAAAAACGTTTGCAGAAAAACTTGTGAATTTAACAGTAAAAGAAGTCAATGAATTGGCGCAGATTCTGAAGAGTGAATACGGCATAGAACCTGCTGCAGCTGCGGCTGTAATAGTTGCGCCTGCAGCCGGCGCTGGTGCTGCTGCTCCGGCAGTGGAAGAACAGACCGCCTTTGATGTGATCCTCAAGTCATCCGGCTTGTCGAAATTGGCGGTCGTGAAACTGGTTAAGGAAATGACCAGCCTCGGCCTTAAAGAATCTAAAGAGCTTGTCGATGCGGCTCCAAAAGCTATCAAAGAAGGTGTTACAAAGGATGAAGCAGAAGCGTTAAAGAAACAATTAGAGGAGGCTGGCGCTGAGGTTGAGGTTAAGTAAAAACATATCGAATAATGTTCAAGAGAAGTAGGCTTCTTTCCAAGGCAACATGGAAAGAAGCTATTTCTTGTATCTGCGCATTATCTAATAAGTTCATTTTTACTACAAACCTTAAAATCATAATACCTTGGCCATACAAAAGATCGACAGAATCAATTTTGGCAGAACTGAATTCCAGGTTGAATATCCTGATTTTCTTGATGTTCAGTTAAAGTCATTCCGGGATTTTTTTCAGTTGGAAACCAATCCGGAAGACAGAATTAATGAGGGTCTGTATAAAGTTTTCGCTGAGAACTTCCCGATAACAGATGCGCGGAATAATTTTGTCCTGGAGTTTCTGGATTACTATATTGATCCTCCCCGTTACTCGATAGATGAGTGCATTGAAAGGGGGCTGACATATAGTGTTCCGTTAAAAGCCAAACTGAAGCTATACTGCACTGACCCTGAGCATGAGGATTTTGAGACCATCATACAGGATGTTTACCTTGGCATGATGCCATATATGACACCTAAAGGCACCTTTATTATCAATGGTGCCGAACGTGTTGTCGTTTCACAGTTACACCGTTCTCCGGGGGTTTTCTTCGGTACAAGTTTCCATCCCAACGGCTCCCAGCTCTATTCGGCCCGCATCATTCCTTTCAAAGGATCATGGATGGAGTTTACCACCGATATTAACAATGTCATGTATGCCTATATTGACAGGAAAAAGAAATTACCTGTCACCACCCTGCTCAGGGCTATAGGTTATGAGTCGGATAAGGATATCCTTGAGATATTTAATCTTGCCCTGGAGGTGAAAGTATCCAAAGCTGGATTAAAAAAGGTTGTCGGACGTAAACTGGCTGCACGGGTGGTCAGGTCATGGATCGAAGACTTTGTGGATGAAGATACCGGCGAGGTCGTTTCCATAGAACGTAATGAAGTGATCATCGAAAGAGAGACCATACTGGAAAATAAACATATTGACCAGATCGTCGATGCGGATATCAAGTCCATTCTGCTTCATAAAGAAGAAACGGAATCGAGTGATTTCTCCATAATTTTCAATACACTTCAGAAAGACCCTGCCAACTCTGAAAAAGAAGCCGTCGAATTTATATACCGACAGTTGCGCAATGCCGAGCCACCTGATGAGGAGACCGCCAGAGGCATTATCGAGAAGCTGTTTTTCTCTGATAAACGCTATGACCTGGGCGATGTCGGCAGGTATCGCATTAACAAGAAACTCATGTTGCAAACCGCTCTTAATGTGAAAGTGCTGACAAAGGAAGATATCATCTCCATTATCAAGTACCTCATTGAGCTGGTCAATTCGAAGACGGAAGTGGATGATATTGACCACTTAAGCAACCGTAGGGTGCGTACTGTCGGCGAGCAGTTGTATAACCAGTTTGGTGTTGGTCTGGCGCGTATGGCACGTACCATCAGGGAAAGAATGAATGTGCGGGATAATGAGGTATTCACACCTATGGATCTGATCAATGCGAAGACTCTTTCCTCGGTGATCAACTCATTCTTCGGGACAAACCAGCTGTCGCAGTTCATGGATCAAACCAATCCCTTGTCGGAGATCACGCATAAGCGCAGGGTTTCTGCACTCGGTCCCGGCGGGTTGTCACGTGAACGTGCCGGTTTTGAGGTGCGTGACGTACATTATACGCATTATGGCCGGTTGTGCACGATTGAAACACCTGAGGGACCCAATATTGGTTTGATATCATCGCTGTGTGTTTTTGCCAAGATAAACCGGCTGGGTTTCATCGAAACACCATACCGGCAGGTCGTCGAGGGCAGAGTGTTACTCGGTGAACCGCCTGTTTACCTCAGCGCTGAAGAAGAAGAAGAGATGATCATTGCCCAGGCCAACACACCTCTCGATGAAAGCGGGAACATTATGCTGGAGAAGGTCAAGGCACGTTTTCAGGCAGATTATCCTATCATCGAGGCAGGCAAGGTGAACCTATTGGATGTGGCACCCAATCAGATTGCCTCCATAGCTGCATCACTCATACCCTTCCTTGAACATGACGACGCCAACCGCGCCCTCATGGGATCAAACATGATGCGGCAGGCTGTCCCCTTGCTGAATCCGGAAGTGGCTATCGTCGGCACCGGCATCGAAGCTCAGGTGGCACGCGATTCCAGAGCCCTGCTTCATGCTGAAGGTGATGGCATCGTTGAATATGTTGATGCCAATGAAATCATCATTCGCTATAGCCGTCCTGATGCCGAAAAACTTATCAGCTTCGACGACGACGTCAGGCGTTATAAAATGACCAAATTCTCACGTACCAACCAGAATACATGCGTAAACATACGTCCCCTTGTGAGGAAAGGTGAAAAGGTTTTCAAAGGGAAGGTGCTGTGTGAGGGATATGCCACCAAAACCGGCGAGCTGGCTCTCGGCCGTAACCTTATGGTGGCTTTCATGCCATGGAAAGGATATAACTTCGAAGATGCTATCGTCGTATCAGAAAGGCTTGTTAAGGAAGATCTTTTTACTTCCGTTCACATTGAGGAATTCACACTTGAAGTGCGGGATACCAAAAGAGGCCTGGAAGAACTGACAAACGACATACCCAATGTCAGCACCGAAGCAACCAAGGACCTGGATGAAAATGGATTGATACGCATAGGCGCCGATGTGAAGGAAGGTGATATCCTGATCGGTAAGATTACACCGAAAGGCGAAAGCGATCCTACGCCGGAAGAAAAATTGCTGCGGGCTATCTTTGGTGATAAAGCCGGTGACGTGAAGGATGCATCACTTAAAGCTCCGCCTTCCATGCGTGGTGTGGTTATCGAAAAAAAGCTCTTTTCCAGGGTTATTAAAGACAGAAAAGCCAAAGCCAAGGAAAAAGACGATCTGACCAAGCTGGACAAGGAATTCAAGAAACAAAGCGATGAACTGAAGAATAAGCTCATTGATAAGCTTACTGTTCTTGTTAATGGTAAGACATCACAGGGTGTTTATAATAATTTCCGCGAAGAGATCATCCCCAAAAAGGTCAAGATCACCTCAAAGATGCTGGTAAACATTGATTATACCAGTGTCAATCCGAATAAATGGACAACGGATAAGGAAAAAAATGACTTCATCAAGCAACTCCTGTATAACTATAACATAAAATACAAGGAAATTTTAGGTGTATATAACAGGAAGAAGTTTGTAGCCACTGTTGGTGATGAGTTGCCAAATGGTATTGTGCAGATGGCGAAGGTATATGTAGCCAAGAAGCGCAAACTGAGAGTTGGCGACAAGATGGCCGGCCGTCACGGAAATAAAGGTATAGTGGCAAAGATTGTGCGGGAAGAGGATATGCCATACCTGGAGGACGGCACACCTGTTGATATTGTGCTTAATCCTCTTGGTGTACCTTCGCGAATGAATCTCGGGCAGATTTATGAGACGGTACTGGGATGGGCAGGGTATAAGCTGGGATTGAAATTCTCTTCACCGATCTTTGACGGTGGCAGGATAGATCAGATCAACGAATATTTAAGAAACGCCGGTCTTCCAGAGAATGGCAGGGTATACCTGTATGACGGTGGTACCGGTGAACGCTTTGATCAGCCGGCAACGGTCGGTTTTATATATATACTCAAGTTGCATCATATGGTTGACGACAAAATGCATGCGCGCTCCATCGGGCCTTATTCTCTCATTACACAGCAGCCTCTTGGTGGTAAAGCCCAGTTTGGCGGACAGCGTTTTGGTGAAATGGAAGTCTGGGCTCTCGAAGCCTTCGGTGCAGCACATATCCTTCAGGAAATACTGACAGTGAAGTCCGACGATGTACAGGGCAGGGCAAAAGCATATGAATCCATTGTCAAAGGTGAAAATATGCCCGTACCTGGCATCCCTGAGTCATTCAACGTTCTTATTCATGAGCTAAGAGGCCTTGGCCTGAATATATCATTTGAATAACATGATTGTTCAGCCCTGAACACCTGAACAACAGAAATACGTTATGATTCATTGTTCAACATTAACCCTATTTGATTAACACAATAATACGATAATATGGCTTTCAGAAAAGACTCTAACGTTACAAGCACATTTAACAAGATGACCATCAGCCTTTCATCGCCCGAGCATATCCTCGAGTTGTCAAGCGGTGAAGTGCTGAAACCCGAAACCATCAATTACAGGACATATAAACCTGAACGGGATGGATTATTCTGTGAAAGAATATTCGGGCCTGTCAAGGATTGGGAATGCCATTGCGGTAAATATAAACGTATACGGTATAAAGGTATCGTTTGCGACCGCTGTGGCGTTGAAGTCACTGAAAAAAAAGTACGGCGTGAACGTATGGGACATATACAGCTGGTCGTTCCAGTCGCACATATCTGGTTCTTCCGTTCCCTGCCCAATAAAATCGGCGCACTCCTTGGATTAGCAACAAAAAAACTGGATTCCATCATTTATTACGAACGGTATGTTGTAATCAACCCTGGAATTAAAGAAAGAGAAGGAGTAAAGTATCTGGATTTCCTTACCGAGGAAGAGTACTTCCAACATGTGGAATCCCTGCCTCAGGAAAACCAGTATCTGGACGACGACCACCCCGACAAGTTTATTGCCAAGATGGGAGCAGAAGCGTTGCATGACTTGCTGGCACGGCTTGACCTTGACCAGATGTCGTATGATCTGCGCCATAAAGCCAGCACTGAGACATCGCAGCAGCGGAAGCTGGAGGCTCTCAAACGTTTGCAGGTATTTGAAGCTTTCCGTGAAGCCAATAAACGCGTTGAAAACCATCCCGAATGGATGATCGTCAAAGTTGTCCCTGTCATACCACCTGAATTGCGGCCACTTGTTCCACTCGATGGCGGCCGTTTTGCCACATCCGACCTCAATGACCTTTACCGCAGGGTCATCATCAGAAACAACAGATTAAAGAGATTGATCGAAATAAAAGCACCTGATGTCATTCTTCGTAATGAAAAACGAATGCTCCAGGAAGCTGTTGACTCCTTGTTTGATAATTCACGGAAAGCCAATGCTGTCAAGACCGAATCGAACCGGGCACTGAAATCTCTCAGCGACAGCCTCAAAGGAAAACAGGGACGGTTCCGCCAGAACCTCCTTGGAAAGCGTGTCGACTACTCTGGCCGCTCGGTCATTGTTGTCGGGCCTGAACTGAAACTCCATGAATGTGGCCTTCCTAAGGAAATGGCATCAGAACTTTTCAAGCCTTTCATCATCCGCAAACTCCTTGAAAGAGGAATTGTAAAAACTGTAAAATCAGCCAAGAAGATCGTTGACAGGAAAGACCCGGTTGTATGGGATATTCTCGAAAATATTCTTAAAGGTCATCCTGTGATGCTGAACCGTGCACCAACATTGCACAGGCTTGGCATACAGGCATTCCAGCCCAAACTCATTGAAGGTAAAGCTATACAGTTACATCCTTTGTCATGTACGGCTTTTAATGCCGACTTTGACGGTGACCAGATGGCCGTTCATGTTCCACTGGGTCATGCAGCTATTCTCGAAGCCCAGCTTCTCATGCTGGCGTCACATAATATCCTTAATCCTGCCAATGGAGCCCCTATCACAGTTCCTTCGCAGGACATGGTACTCGGCTTGTACTATCTGACCAAGGGAAGAAATGGTATTCCGGAAAATCCTGTTAAAGGTGAAGGACATACGTTTTATTCTCCCGATGAGGTCATTATTGCCTATAACGAAGGTAAACTCGATCTTCATGCCTTTATCAATGTCAGAATCAGTTTGAAGGAGAATGGTCAGGAAGTGACCAGAATGATTGAGACCACCACAGGACGCATACTTCTTAACCAGCATGTTCCGCATGAATATGGCTATCTTAATGAATTATTAACTAAAAAAAGCCTCAGAGATATCATCGGGGATATTTTGCGCCAGACAGGCACAGCCTCAACAGCCAAATTCCTCGATGACATTAAAGATCTGGGATTCCAGATGTCATTTAAAGGCGGGCTGTCATTTAACCTTGCTGATGTGATCATTCCCGAAGGAAAGGAGAAGCTTATTGGCAAAGCCAATGCAGAAGTTGAAGAGGTCATGAATAACTATAATATGGGTTTCATCACGAACAATGAGAGGTATAACCAGGTCATTGACATATGGACTCATACGAATTCGCAGTTGACACAATCGCTCATCCAGCAGTTGTCGCAGGACAGGCAGGGTTTCAACCCTGTGTTCATGATGCTTGACTCAGGCGCCAGGGGATCAAAAGAGCAGATCCGTCAGCTTTCGGGTATGAGAGGATTGATGGCTAAGCCGCAGAAGTCAACTGCCACCGGTGGTGAAATCATTGAGAATCCTATTCTTTCCAACTTTAAGGAGGGCCTGTCGGTTTTGGAATACTTTATTTCAACACACGGAGCCCGCAAAGGTCTTGCTGATACAGCTCTTAAGACTGCCGATGCCGGTTACCTGACACGCCGCCTTGTCGACGTGGCCCAGGATGTGGTCATCACCGAGGAAGACTGCGGCACATTGAGAGGACTTACAATTACCGCGCTGAAGAAAAGTGAGGAAGTCGTCGAAAAATTATACGACAGGATACTGGGACGTGTGTCCCTCCACGATATATACCACCCTCAGAGTGGCGCTCTGATCATCGAAGCAGGCGAGGAGATAACGGAAAAAATTGCCGAAGTGATTGAAAATTCACCACTGGAAGAAATTGAAATACGTTCAGTACTGACCTGTGAATCAAAACTCGGTGTGTGCACCAATTGTTATGGCCGTAACCTGGCCAATGGCAAGCTGGTTCAAAAAGGTGAGGCTCTCGGCGTCATTGCAGCACAATCCATCGGTGAACCCGGAACACAGCTCACACTGCGTACCTTTCACGTCGGCGGTACCGCCTCAAACATCGCCATAGTGTCGAAGATAGAAGCCAAGTATGGTGGCATCGTGGAGATCGAAGAGTTGCGTTCAGTTGAATATACCGACGCTGAAAACAGAAAATATGACATCGTCATAGGCCGTTCAGCCGAAATGCGTATTGCAGATAAAAAGACAGGAATAGCCCTTTCATCTGCCAATATCCCATATGGTGCCAAACTGTATTTTAAAAATGGCTCTGGAGTATTCAAAGGTAATGTCATTGCCGAGTGGGATCCATATAATGCCGTGATTCTTTCTGAAGTTACCGGAAAGATACACTTCGAAAGCATCATTGAAAATGTAACTTACCGCGTGGAATCGGATGAACAGACAGGGTATTATGACAAGGTCATCATTGAGACGAGGCTTAAGACACGGAATCCCAATATTCATATCCTTTCTTCCACGAATGATATCATCAAGAGCTACGATATTCCTGTCGGTGCGCATCTTGTTGTTGAGGATGGCCAGAAAATTAAAGCCGGCGAAATACTGGTTAAGATTCCGCGTGCCATTGGTAAATCGGGTGACATCACGGGCGGTCTGCCAAGGGTGACAGAGTTATTTGAAGGCCGTAATCCATCTGATCCGGCTATTGTCGCCGAGATTGACGGCGTGGTGTCGTTCGGCAAACGACTCAAGAGAGGCAACCGTGAGGTCATTATTACCTCCAAATCAGGTGAGGAAAAGAGTTATCTGATCCCCACATCAAAGCAGATCCTGGCACAGGAAAATGACTATGTGAAAGCCGGTACGCCGCTGTCGGAAGGTGAAATAGCCCCATCTGATATCCTGGCTATCAAAGGTCCTATGAAAGTGCAGGAATATATCGTCAACGAGATACAGGAAGTCTACCGTTTGCAGGGCGTTAAGATCAATGATAAGCATTTTGAGGTTATTGTCAGGCAGATGATGCGTAAGGTTGAAGTGGCTGACCCGGGCGATACCAAGTTCCTGGAAGGCGAGCTGGTCAACAAGCTGGATTTCTATGAAGAGAATGACTGGATATTTGGTAAAAAAGTGGTTATCGAGCACGGTGACTCCATAACCTATAAGCCAGGCCAGATTATCAGCGCCCGTAAGCTCAGGGATGAGAACTCCCTGTTGAAACGCCGCGACAAGAGGCTCGCGGAAGCACGCGACACCTATCCGGCAACAGCACGCCAGGTGTTGCAGGGTATCACCAAAGCTTCGTTGCAAACCAAGAGCTTCCTGTCGGCAGCATCATTCCAGGAGACGACAAAAGTACTCACGGAAGCTGCCATCAGGGCTAAGTCGGATGATCTGCTCGGCCTGAAGGAAAATGTCCTCGTCGGCCACCTCATACCGGCCGGAACTGGCCTCCGCGAGTACGACAACCTCATCGTCGGTTCGAAAGAAGAATATGAAGCGCTGATGGCATCGAAAGAAGATGGTGCCATCGTGAAAGAATAAAATTTATTTATCATGGAAGAACAAAGAAATCCCGCTCAGCTTAATATTGAGCTGAGCGACGAAGTGGCTGAAGGGATATACTCTAACCTGGCCATCATCACACATTCACCGTCGGAGTTCATCATCGATTTTGTCAAGATGATGCCCGGCGTGCCAAAAGCCAAGGTGAAATCACGCATTATTTTAACACCACAGCATGCCAAGAGGCTGTTCAGGGCATTGAAGGATAATATCACCAAGTACGAGTCGGTACATGGCACTGTCAAAGAACCAACAGGTGAAGCAATGCCTCCGTTTCATTTAGGAGGGCCGACAGCACAGGCTTAAAAAATAAGCAGCGGCGACGCTGCTTATTTTATTTGTCAATGTGCCAATTAGTTGAGGTGCCAATGTGTTTGAATAGGAGGGATGATAGCCTGCGGGAGAGGTTGCCCCTTTTCAATGCTTCATTTCAATTCCGTTATGGTGCGATTGATAGTATTGCCGACTCATCATCACATGAAACGGTTTTTGGCTGCATTGAAATCATCTGATCACATGGAGGATCATTTAATCGATGTGGAACTCATTTAAGCGAAAGTAGAAAAGTAGGATTATGGGAAGAGTTTATAAATGTCCTTCCTATGTGCTATTCTTGCAAAAATGATTTTATCTTTTTGTATAACTACACCAATTCTGTAATTACCAATTTTTATCCGATAGGCACTTTTGAATCCTTTAAGTTTTTTCAGATTCGGTATATCTTGTGGTTTATCGGCTTTTTCAACAATATCAATGACATTTGCTATTTCAGCGAGGATTTTCTTTGATAGTATAACACTGATGTCTTTATAGAAGTGATTTAAATATACAATAATCATTTTCTACCAAGGATTTCCATAATTTTTTTACGTGGTACTGTTTTTGAGAAATCAGCTTCTTTTATTAATTCAATTAATCCAAAGTCTTCCTTTTCTTCATCAGTCAATTGTCTGCTTTTAATTTTCATTTTCCTGAGAATATCAGACAACAATTTTGATTCTTCCTTGGATTTTGTCTTGACAATAAATACTTCCATGGTCCTATGATTTTCTGCAAAATTAATATAACAGCAGTAGATTTCAAAGCTTAGAATGTTTTAAATAATCCTTACTGGCTGAAGTCAATTTCAATTCCGGTATGGTGCGATTGATAGAATATCTTCGTGATGTTGACCCCCGTTATTGATGATTATGCCCCCTCCCCGAAAGGCACTTTATAGGCTCTTTTATTTTGGTTGGTTATATTTGTTTTAAGGCTTATATGGTACTTGCAATCTTTAATGATTTACATACATCATGCACTACCACTTGATTGAGTGACACTCTATAGATTCGTCTACTGCGACCGTTCACCGTTCTTTGTATATTTACGTTTTAAGATTGAGTGACACTCTATAGATTCGTCTATTGTGAATTCTGCATTATTTTACTCACTGGTATTGATATGTTGCCCCCCCTTGGTTTTACTTTGATATAGGAAGATTATTATCAAAGCAAAAAGGTTATAGTGGGGATCAGTATTGCCAGAATAGCGTGTTATATGCTTTACTAAAAATAACTGACGTTCTGGCAATGCTAATCCCTTTGGTTTTCCTGTTTTGGTTTATTTGATTGTAACCGTAACTTTTTACCTCTTAGGCACAGTTATTCACAGAAGATTGTTTAAGAGATTTTAAGTCAGATGGATAGACAGGATAAAAAGTTAAAAGATATTTTTTCTTTCGGAGAGTTATTGACTATTCAAAAAAGGGATGACACCTCCGGGGAGATGTCATCCCTTTTTTGTTTTATTTTATTTGCTCTTATCCGGAGGTTGCGGGATATCCGGTATTGGCTTGTAGTTCTTCAGTTCTTCTGTAATCACCTCTATGGCTTTATTCAGTTGGTCGTCGATTCCATTATATTCTTTTGCCGGGTCATTATCAATGGCAATGTCAGGTTCCACGCCATATCCTTCGATGATCCATTTGCTTTCTTCGGAGGAATAGGAGGCAAACTCCGGCTTGCGCAGGTCGCCGCCATCGATGAACGGCAGAGAGCCACGGATGCCGACAACGCCGCCCCATGTGCGCATTCCAATTACCTTGCCCAGGTTATGCTTCTTAAATGCATAAGGGAAAAGGTCTCCATCGGAAGCGGAATACTGGTTGATGAGCAACACCTTGGGGCCGAGCATCATCTGCCGCGGTGTCTGGCCCGGTATGGTCACATTTCGCGCCATGTTTGCCCTGGTGACCTCACGCTGCAACCGCTCGATGATCATGGGTGATACATTGCCGCCACCATTGCCGCGGTCGTCGATGATAAGTGCCTTTTTTGAAAGCTGGGGATAGAAGTATTTAACGAACTCATTAAGTCCTGCGGGGCCCATATCGGGAATATGGATGTAGCCAACCTGCCCGTCAGTGGCATCGCTCACCTTTTTAATGTTGTTCTGCACCCAGGTATAATAATAAAGTTGGGCTTCATTCCCTACCGGCACAACGAGGACATTGCGGCTGCCTGTCTCTTCCGGCTTGCCGTTAATAGTCAGTTCAACTTCTTTTCCGGCTGTGTTGACTAGCGACTCGTAGATATCGGTCATAGTTTTTGTGGAGACACCATTGACTGCAAGTATGTAGTCGCCTTCATGTGCATTGACGCCGACCTGTGCCAGTGGCGAATAAAGCTGGTTGCTCCAGTTTTCACCTTTGAGTATCCTGTCGATCCGGTAGTATCCTGATGCATCACGGCTGAGACGGGCGCCAAGCAATCCAAGCTGTATCCTCTCCGGCGCGGGTTTGTCGCCACCACCCACATAAGCATGGCCAATGCTCAACTCGCCGATCATCTCACCGATGAGATAGGTCAAATCGTTCCGGTTATTCACATAAGGTACCATGACTGCATACTTGTCGTGCATAGCCTTCCAGTCGACACCATGCATGTTCGGAACATAGAAGAAATCCCTCATCTGCCGCCAGCTTTCGTCGAAAATCTGTTTCCATTCTTCTTTATTATTCACCATCACCTTCATGGAAGAGAGATCAATAGTTTCATCCATTTTTATTTTGGATGAGGGAAGGTCGATGATTGCGTACTTACCGTTGGCGCTGACGAGCATTTTCTTGCCGTCGGCTGAGATCTCAAAGTTACCCTTTGTTTCCAGGCTGGTTTCTTTTTTATCTTTCAGTTCAAAGAATTTGATGCTGTTGGCTCCATCTGATGCTGTGAAGATATAGTATAACTTGTCGCCGACATTCTGGAGGTTAAAGTAATTCCCAACAGGCACCGGTAACCCTATTATCCTGTCCTGTATGCCATCAATATCGATTTTGGTGTCTTTTGATTCCTTCTTTTCCTCCTTGGTGTCTTTGGCATCGCCTTTTTCCTTTTCACCGGTTTTTTCAGCTTCAGGCTTCACTTCCTCCTTTATCGACACCTCATCGTTTTCGGGTGCAAAAGGTGACGGTGTATCCTTTACCAGTGTTATCATGTAGACCTTGCTCATGTCTTCATAAGCATAGTTCCATTCCACATTACTGTATATCGGGTTGAAATCCCGGTCGGAAACAAAGAAGATGTATTTGCTGTCGCGGCTGAAAATGGCATCTCCGGAGTCGTACCATTCTCCGGTGATCTCATAGGCTTTGCTGTCCTGCAGGTTATAGATGCACACCCTTCCCATACCATTTTGTTCGGGACGGGTGAAGACTATCCATTTACCGTCGGGTGACCATTCAAACTCTGTATATTCCCACACTTCCGACTTTTCGACATGCGTCACTTTTTTCGTGTCTATATCCAGATATTGCAGGCGGAGCATTTTATCGCTCCAGAGCAGTTTTTTACTGTCGGGCGACCAGCGCAGGCGATATTTATAAGTGTCACCACCGGTGGTGATCTGAACAGGCTCCTCGCTGCCATCCTGCTTGATAATATATATCTCATTCTCACCTGTCATATCGGAAATAAAGGCTATATACTTTCCATCAGGTGACCACAATGGATTGCGCTCATGAACGCCGGAAGTCTTCGTGAGGTTGCGTGTGATCCCTTCCTTGGCGGGTAATGTCCAGATGTCGCCACGCGCCCAGCACAGCATTCTTTTGCCGTCAGGCGCTATCTCAAAGGAGTTGATGAATTTGGAGGCATCTTTCAGTTCATCCCTGCCGGTGATGAAGTCATCGGCAATAGTAATCATTATCTTATTCACCTGTTCTGTGGCGAGATCAAGGTAATAAAGGAAACCGCCCCTCTCAAAAATGATGGTATTATCACCGATCGAAGGGAATTTGATATCATAATCGGTGTAGTTGGTGACTTTCCTGGTCTCTTTTGTGGTGGTATTGTAGACGAAAAGGTTCATGGTGCGGTCGCGGTCAGAAAGGAAGTAAATCTTATCCCTGTACCACATGGGAATGATATTCTGAGCGTCGCTGGAGGTGATAGTGGTGGTTGTCGCAGAGTTCATGTCGAGAATCCATATTTCGTCGGCCATGCCTCCGCGGTAGTACTTCCATGTACGGAATTCTCTGAAGACACGGTTGAAGGCAAGCTGTTTTCCATCCGGCGAAAAAGAGCAAAATCCCCCTGTTATCAGCGGCAATTCGGTCGATAAACCGCCGTCAAGGGATACTTTGAAGAGCTGCCCTGTAAAATCATTGAAGGTCTGTTTGCGTGAACGGTAAACAATTTCTTTACTATCGGGAGTCCATGTCATCACGATGTTATTTGGTCCCATGCGGTCGGAGATATCATCCCTTCCCAGTGTAGCCGTATAGGTCAACCTTCTCGGAACACCACCTTCAGCCGGCATCACATAAACTTCGGTGTTGCCATCGTACTGTGCCGTAAAGGCAAGATACTTTCCATCGGGAGAAAAACGGGCAAACATCTCATAGCCCTCATGATTTGTGAGCTTACGTGCCATCCCGCCGCTTTTTGCAACCGTATAAAGATCACCGGCATACGAAAAAACAACCTGGTCGCCATGAATGGCAGGGAAACGCATCAACCTGGCTTCAGCCTGGGCATGTAAAATACCTTGGACCATGGTTATCAACAAGATCAAAATAAAGTACTTTTTCATGAATTGAAGTTTTAGATTTATACTATAGGATTAATCGATTTCCAAATGAATGACGGCAGATAATAAAAGAGGACAGATGCACTGCACAAATTTAGAGATTTGGGCTGTTATTTACGAATACTGTGCCACTTTTTGTATCAGTTTTAATATCAGGCGATTTTCCTGAGCAAGACTGATAAAATCCTTCCGGGATGTTCCCAAATGTACACATGATGTCCATTGTCGGACAGTGACATATTTATTTTTAATAAATGAAGCATAAAAGTAATCAGAAGGATTAACTTTGCTTTTCTTATTAAGAATAAGGGCAAAATTATTAGTAGTCATGAAAAAATTTACGATATGAAAAAGTTGATAGGAATTTTTATTCTAGGAATGCTTTTACCAGGCATTCTGCATGCACAGGTCATCACAAAGGAGTATGATATGCCGCAATATCTGGATGTTGAAACGCAGTCGGGTAACATCCAGTTGTTTATGTTGACACCTGAAAGTCCGTATATCGGATTAAAAGGTGATCCTTTTCTTGTGGAGTCATTTCAAAAGGGCTTCCTCGTCATTGATGGTAACATTAAAATCAAGGATGTCCTTCTGCGTTATAATATTTACCACCAGCGAATGGAAATGTTAAAGGACACCACAATATATGCGATTAGTTACCCCGACAGGATAGAACTACTCAATATCGATGGAAAAGAATTTGTTTATAGCCCCTTTAGAGATGAGAAAGAGATCACTCGTGGTTATTTCGAAGTACTTAGTTCCGGTACATATATGCTGCTTAAACGATATATATGTCGTTTAGAAGAAGGATATTACAACGTGCAGTTAAGTGCTGGTGACCGGTCGTATAAATATGTTAAATTCGACAGTTACTTTTCTGCGAAAAGTGATACTCCGGCAGCTAAGCTGAAAACTTCAGCCAAGGGAATATCGGAAGTGCTGGAATCGAAGGATGGGAGCATTGAGCGTTATATCAAAGAGAATAAGCTTAATATGAAGCATGAAGAGGACCTGATAAAAGTGTTCTCATACAAAAATTCAAATTTAAATTAAATAAATATATTTTCATTTCGAAAGTCGTTTGTGGTTCTTTGGGTTGAATTTCATGAGTGGAAATTAAAAATTTAATCATGCATAAGAAAAAAATGGGCTTTAATTCCATGTTGATACATGGCGGGCAAATCGATGATTTTTATGGCAGTGCAACGACGCCGATCTATCAGACGTCAACATTCAAATTCAAGAGTGCAGAACATGGCGCACAGTGTTTTTCGGGTGAATCGGATGGGTATATCTACACCCGCATTGCCAATCCAACCATCAGGGCTCTGGAGAATGCCGTAGCCGAGCTGGAGAATGGGTATGGAGGCATAGCGACCTCTTCGGGCATGGGTGCTGTTTCATCTGTTTACCTGGCCTTTCTGGGGAAAGGAGATCATATCGTTAGCCATGATGCTTTGTATGGGCCCTCACGGGGGATAATTGAAACTATCCTGTCTCGGTTTGGAGTGGAATATACGTATATTGATGCCACGCTCACCGACAACGTAAAAAGCGCACTGCAGCCGAATACAAAGCTAATTTTCCTGGAGACGCCATCGAATCCGACCATGGGCATACAAGATATAGTTGCTATCAGTAAGATAGCCAGGGAAAAAGGCATTCCGCTCTGCGTGGATAATACGTTTTGCAGCCCCTATCTCCAACAACCCCTTGAACTTGGTGCTGATATCGTCGTGCATTCGATGACAAAATTTATTAATGGCCATGCTGACGTAGTGGGTGGGATGATCGTCACCAAAGATGAAGCATATTATAAGTGTCTCCGGCCGGTAATGGTCAATATGGGATTCAACATGGATCCCCACCAGGCTTACCTGATTCTCAGAGGCTTGAAAACACTGGCATTACGATTAGACAAAGCACAGGATAATGCGATGAAGATCGCTGAGTACCTCGAAGGTCATCCTAATGTGGAGTGGGTGAAATACCCCGGATTACACTCACATCCACAGTATGAGCTGGCCTGCCGCCAGATGAGAGGTCCCGGCGCAATGATCAGTTTTGAACTGAAAGGTGGCGTTGAAGCTGGTAAGATCGTGATGAACCATGTCGGATTTATTCTGCTGGCTGTGTCACTTGGCGGCATCGAAACCCTCATTCAGCATCCGGCATCGATGACACATTCAAAGATGTCAGGCCAGGCACGTGAAAAAGCCGGTATAACCGATGGATTAGTCCGCCTGTCAGTCGGAATTGAAGATACTGATGATATCATCAGTGACCTGGATCAAGCTTTAAATCTTATATAATTTAATTTGTCGCCTGTCATGCCCAGACGGGTTATCATCACCGGAATATCAATTTTTTTTGCTATCCTCATGGTTTTATCTGTGAGAGGATATGCCCAGAAGGTCTGTCTGGTACTGAGTGGCGGTGGTGCCAAAGGCGTGTCCCATATTGGTGTGATAAAGGCGCTGGAAGAAAATGGCATTCCTATCGATTGCATTACAGGCACTTCAATGGGAGCATTGATAGGTGGCCTTTATGCCAGTGGATTTTCTCCGGATGAAATGACCACCTTGCTCACCTCCAGTGAATTCCAAACATGGATAACAGGAACAATCCCCGAGGAGTATCTTTATTATTTCAAGCAGCCTGATCCGGATCCTTCATGGCTGAGTCTGAAATTTAATATCGATTCATTACGAGCATCAAGAATACTTCCTTCCAATATTGTGTCGCCGGTTATGCTGGATTTTGGTTTCCTGGAGATCTTTTCGCAGGCCAGTGCGGCATCGGGGTATAATTTTGATAGCCTGATGGTCCCCATTCGCTTTGTAGCTTCTGATATTGCCGACAATAAGCCCGTCATACTGAGGAATGGTGATCTTGGTCTGGGATTAAGGGCGGCTACAACATATCCATTTTATTTTAAGCCAATACGGCTTAACGGGAAATTGCTGTATGACGGAGGCATGTATAATAATTTCCCTGTAGATGTTGCCATTAATGAATTCCACCCGGATGTCATCATAGGGAGTAAGGCTGCCAGCAATTATAAAGCCCCTGATGAGAATGATGCACTCTCGCAACTTGAAAACATGCTGATGGAAAAAACCAACTACTCGGTGCCTGAAGGAAAGGGCGTGCTGGTGGAACCTGAGCTTGAACCGGTGAATGTTATTGACTTTTCCAATACCCTGGCTTTTATTGACAGCGGATATATTGAAACTCTGCGGCATATCGATGAGATTAAAAGTTTCATTAGCCATTTTTCTAGCCCCAATGAAGTGAAACAAAAAAGGGAGGAGTTTATTCGTCACCTGCCGCCTTTTGTGATTCAAACAATCAATATTAACGGACTGAACAAGAACCAGGCATACTATGTCAGACGGCAACTGGCGCATAAAGAAGATACAATTTCAATTGAGCCGTTAAAAATGGAATATTTTAAACTCCTTGCCGACCAGCAGGTGGAGGTTGTATTCCCCAGGACGAGATTTAATGAATCGAGCGGATATTTTGACCTGTTCCTGGATTTTAAAAAGGAGAATCACTTGAATGTCGAGTTTGGTGGCGACATATCGTCAGCGCCTGTCAATGAAGCCTATGTAGGTCTGAGATACAATTACCTGAACCAGGTCGCTCTCAACCTGGGCGCAAGTTCACATATCGGACGCTTTTACAGTGCTGCCCAGATATCAGCCAGGATTGAGTTCCCTTTCAATATTCCGTTATATTTAAAGTCATCCATATCATTTAATCAGTGGGACTATTTCAGAACTTCAACCTATTTCTTTGAAGATAAAAATCCATCCTATCTTATTCAAAATGAAGATAATATTGATCTTCATGCGGGGGTTCCCTTTGGCAGAAAGGGGAAGATCGACATGGGCGGCGCCATCGCTCATATCAGGGATGATTATTACCAGAGAAATACCTTTAGCAGGACAGATACTGCGGATAAAACATATTTCGATATGCAAGCCTTGGATGTGCTTTATGAGATCAACACGCTGAACAGGAAGCAATATGCCAGCGACGGAGAGAACCTGTATATGAATCTGAAATATATCACCGGAAAAGAGACCACTGAACCCGGATCTACATCTATGTCGGACGAGATTGAAAAACGCCATCATTTCTGGGGCCAGTTTAAGCTTAGATATATTAATTATTACCCCTTTGGGAAAAAGTTTCGTTTTGGCGTTCATGCGGAAGTACTCTTATCCAGTATTTTATCAAATACAGATCTGTTTTCCAATTACACTGCCAGTGTCCTGATGGCTCCCGCCTTTCAACCCATACCTGAAAGCAAGCTCCTGTTCATCCCTGAATTCAGGGCTTTTAATTATGGTGCCGGAGGTATGAAGTTATTGTTTAACATCAGTAAGAATCTTGTTTATGATATTGAAGGATATATCTTTTTACCCTACCAGCAGATCATCCAACAGCCTGATTATACTGCTGAACTGGGACCACCGTTCAGCGCAAGGCTGTATATGGCCTCCACAGCCTTTATATATCATAGCCCTATCGGACCTGTAAGCTTCAGCCTGAATTTTTATGACAGAACAGTCGATAAACTGTCTTTTATCTTCAATTTAGGGTATGTTATATTCAATAAAAGAGCAATTGACTGATGATGAATATACTACACTTAACATAGAGTTCTGTTAAATTCCATAAAAATAGTTCATGGTATTAAAATATTACTATTTTTGCAGTCCGGCTTTTGGAATCGTTAATATATAAAATATTTAATGTTTTTCTTTTAGCGGATTTACATGCACAAGCGTTAAAACCGTTACGTCATAAATACACTATGTGTTAAAGTCAAATAATTACAAGTACATTATCATAATCCTGTCATGACCTTTGTTAGGACAGGAGGAGAACTCTTAACTGTTTAAATGAACAGAACAATGGACGAAAACCAACTTATATCCAATCCTCCTGAGGATCAGATCAACCAGGAAAATTTAATTCAGGAGGAACCAAGCGAATTAAAGGCATCTGTCGAAGCGATCATCAGTTCGGATGATGATCCTGTCACGGATGTTGAAATCTCCGGTGAGGTGACAACATCTTCACTGCCAGCGGATGAACCTGCTGCTGCTCCCAAGGCAGCAGATGTACTGCCTGAAAAGCCAAAGCGCCGTCCCGGACGACCTAAAAAAACCGCACCACCGGCAGAAATAATTGTTGCTGCGGATATAATCTCTGAAATAGCTCCTCCATCTGAAGCGAAGGATCAGCCTTCTGTTCCTTCTCCCTCTCCAATGGTGGAGCAGGATGCCATTGTGCATCTTACCCCCGTGGAATCCGGAGAAATTAAACTGGAGATAGATTCCGATGAAATTGAAGAGGCCGAAGAGGAAATTGAGACCAGGGTGAGCGTGGAGAATTTTGATGATTATTCCAAAGCGCAGCTTGTCGATCTCATCGAAGAAACCGTCAAGGAATCAGATATAACCAAGATAAAAACACGGGTGGCATTGATCAAGGTCGCCTTCCTTAAACGGAACAGGGAAGACAAAGATCATAAACTGTCGGAATTCATTTCCGCAGGTGGTGTTGAGGGCGACTTCCTGCCCGCCACCGACCCGCTGGAAGAGCGTTTTAATGCCGCCTTTGAAAAATATAGACAGAATAAATCTATATTTAACGAAGAACTCGAAAGGATTAAACACGCCAATTTTGAAACCAAGAAGAAGATACTGGAAGAACTCAAGGAACTCATTAATTCAGAAGAAACCCTTAAAAAAACCTATGATGAGTTTAAGTCACTTCAGGATCAATGGAAACAGATAGGCCTTGTTCCCAAGAATGAAGTCAATAACCTTTGGCAGTCATACCATTTCCTGGTTGAGAAATTCTTCGACAAGGTCAAGATCAATAAAGAGCTTAAAGACCTGGACCTGAAGAAAAATCTTGAATATAAAATCAGGCTGTGCGAGAAGGCAGAGGAGCTGCTTCTTGAACCCTCTATCAATAAATCCTTCAAAGAGTTACAACAACTTCATGAAGATTGGAAGGAGGTGGGTCCGGTTGCTCAGGATAAAAAAGATGAAATATGGGAACGTTTCAGGAGTGTCACTGAAAAAATCAATGAACGGCGACGGGAGTACTATCAAGAACTCCAGCAGGATCTGGAAAATAATTATAACACAAAACTTGTACTTTGCGATAAAGCAGAACAATTAATTGCCATTCCCAATGAGTCGGTTTCTGACTGGCAAAACAACACGGAACAGATAAATGAGTTGTTCAGGATTTGGCGATCTGTAGGCCCTGCCCCAAAAAAATATAATGATAAAGTTTGGGAACGATTCAAATCCGCTATTGATATGTTCTTTTCCTCGAAAAAGGAATATTTTGGCAAGGTTAAGGAACAACAAATTAATAATTATAACCTGAAGCTGGATCTGTGCGTTCAGGCTGAGGCTTTGAAAAATAGCACCGACTGGAGGCAAACAACCCAGGATTTCATCGCCCTGCAGAAAGACTGGCGAAATATTGGCCCTGTGCCACGAAAACATTCCAATAAGATATGGAGGAGATTCAGGGCAGCATGTGATGAATTCTTCAGTAAAAAAGCCGAATATTTTTCAAATATCCAGAAACATGAAGAGGAAAACCTGCATCTGAAGGAAGATCTGGTAAAACGGGTTCAGGAAGCTCAATTTACCGGCGATAAAAATGAAGATCTAAGGATCATCAAGGAAATGCAGCGTGAGTGGATGGATATTGGACATG
Organism: Bacteroidota bacterium; assembly: GCA_026391695.1. Lineage (NCBI taxonomy): Bacteria > Pseudomonadati > Bacteroidota > Bacteroidota bacterium. The sequence goes on along the minus strand of JAPLDP010000088.1, from coordinate 72,520 downwards.
TGCCGATGAAAGATAAGGACAGGCTGCAGAATGAATTCCGCAGTGCCATCAACAAACAGCTCGATAAACTGAAAATCAATGCTGTTGAGATCAGTGCACTGAATTATAAATCACGCTATGAATCATTAAGGAATGCTCCTGACTCACAGCACATGCTCAGCAAGGAAAGAAATATTCTCATTAACAAGATCACCCGGTTAAAAGAAGATATCGGATTGTGGGAGAATAACATCGGATTCCTGGCACAATCGAAAAATGCTGTACTGCTTAAAAATGAATTCGAGAAAAAAATTAACAGTGCCAAACAGGAAGTGATCATTCTTGCAACCAAACTCAGGATCCTCAATGGTCAGAAAACTTAATGGCTGGTAATATATTTGGAATAGTCTTCCGGCTTATCACCTATGGTGAATCACATGGTGCTGCCATCGGCGGCGTGGTCGATGGTTGTCCCTCCGGCATCATGATGGATTCAGATTTCATTCAGAGTGAACTGAACAGACGGCGTCCGGGTCAAACCCACCTGACATCCCCAAGGGATGAAAAAGATCCTGTTGAAATCCTTTCCGGGGTCTTTAATGGAATGACTACCGGCGCTCCCATAGCATTTATTGTCCCTAATAAGGATGCCCATCCTGAGGATTATACAGATTTAAATGGTGTTTTCAGGCCATCGCACGCTGACTATGCTTATTATAAAAAATATGGCATCTACGATCACAGGGGCGGGGGACGTGCTTCGGCAAGGGAGACCATTGCCAGGGTGGTTGGTGGCGCCATAGCCAAGATGATCCTAAAAGATTATGGCATTACCATTCGGGCTTATGTCAGCAGCATCGGGCAAATTGCGCTCGCCACGCCATACGATGAACTTGACCTGACATCTGCCGAAAGCAGCCCTGTGCGTTGCCCTGATTCCAGATGTTCTGAAGAGATGACCAGATTGCTCGAAACCATCATTGCTGAAGGCGACAGCATCGGTGGTTCAGTGACATGTGTTATCAAACAGGTTCCGGCAGGACTGGGTGAGCCGGTGTTTGACAAGCTCCAGGCGGACCTGGCTAAAGCTATGCTGAGTATTAATGCAGTGAAAGGATTTGAATACGGTTCCGGTTTTAAAGGATCCTCAATGAAGGGCTCTGAACATAATGATCAAATTATAGCTACACCTACTGAACATGATCCGGTTTTTCATACGCTGACAAACTACTCCGGAGGCATTCAGGGTGGCATATCCAACGGTGAGGATATTTATTTCAAGGTGGCTTTTAAACCTGCTGCCGGTATCAGAAGGGAGCAACGTACTGCTGATATACATGGGAATGTGGCCAGTATCATCCCCGGCAAGAGGTATGATGCCTGCGTGGCTATACGTGCTGTCCCCATTGTCGAGGCTATGGCTGCCATTGTTATCACCGACCACCTCCTGCGGCAAAAGGCTTATTCTAAATGACAATATGATGAAAAAAATATTAAAGATCTTCGGAATTGTAATTATAATTCTTTTACTCATTGCAGTCCTGACTCCTTTGTTATTTAAAGGCAAGATCATCGAGAAAGTCAAACAGGAAGCCAATAAAAGTCTCAACGCGAAAATCGGTTTTGAAGGATTCAAAGTATCGCTTTTCAGGAATTTTCCTGATCTGAGTATCGGGATCAGGAACTTTACAATTGTCGGCATCGATGAATTTAAGGATGACACTCTCGCTGTTATTCCCTCACTGTCCATTACAATAAATCTGAAGAGTGTACTTAAGGGTGACACCTATGAAGTAAAAAAGGTCAGTGCAGAGCAGCCCGATCTTCTGCTTAAGGTTCTTAAAAACGGGAAAGCCAACTGGGATATCGTCAAGCCTTCGGAATCTTCACCGACTCCCACCGCTGAGGTTACAGAGGCGCCATCGTCATTCAGGATCGCTTTAAGGAAGTTCGCAGTCACAAAAGGGAAAATTATTTACAACGACGAAGAAACCAGAACTCTGGCTGAAATCACCGGCTTGGATATCCTGTTATCAGGCGATCTGACAGCTGATGTCACAAAACTTGATGCAAATGTAAACATTGGGGATTTGACTGTCGGTTATGACGGAATAACTTACCTGCACCATGCAAAGGCTGATTTTAAAACGGTTATTGATGCCGACCTGGTAAATTATAAATATACCTTCACTTTAACTGAGGTCACCATCAATGATGTAATCCTTGGTATAGAAGGATATGTTGCCATGCCGGGGGACAATATTGCGATGGATTTGACATTTAATTCCAGAAAAACTGATTTCAGGAGCTTACTGTCGCTGGTGCCGGCGATATATGCCAAAGATTTTCAGGACGTTCAGACATCAGGCCTTCTGACTTTAAATGGTGATGTTAAAGGTATATATAATGAAACACTATTCCCGTCATTCCATTTAATGATTAGTGTCGAAAATGGAATGTTCAAGTACCCTGATCTTCCGGTAGCGGTGACTAATATCCGTTTACTTTCAAAAATAACCAGCCCCGGCAGCACACTTGACAGCATGATCGTTGAAATTCCCCAGATGCACGCTGAGGTGGCTCAAAATCCTGTCGATATAAGGTTAATGTTAAAAAATCTTATGTCCGATCCCTGGATTGACGCAAGTATGAAAGGCACAGTGAATCTTGGCCAGATCAAGGATTTTTATCCGCTTCCGGCCGAACAGAAACTTGACGGGCTTATTACAGCCGATTTCTCTCTGAAAGGTTCTATGTCATCCCTTGAAAGTGGCGCTTATGATCAGTTCACCGCACTGGGATTTATCATCGTTGATAATTTGAATTTCAGCGACCCTGCTTTTCCAGAGGGCATTCAAATCTCTAAAGCAAGGATAGATATTTCTCCTGAATTTATCCAACTCTCTGCATTCGATTCAAAGTTTGGGAAAAATGATTTCAGCGCAACAGGTAAGCTGACCAATTATCTGCCCTATTTTCTTAAGGATGGAACGATAAGTGGTCAGCTGGTCACCAAATCACAATACATCAATCTGGACGATCTTTTATTCGGATATGACCAGGGATCTGTGCAGGCTGGTTCTGCCGATACAACGTCATCACTTGCTGTGATTGAGATACCATCGGATATTGACTTCATATTGACCTCCGGTTTTGACAGGCTTATTTATGACAAGATCGACATGTCGAATGTGAGGGGTATAATAAAAATCCTGGACAGCAAAGTCACGCTGCAGGAGTTGAAAATGAATGCATTGGGCGGAGAAATGATCATTAATGGCAGTTATGATACCCATCTTCCACACCACCCTGAAGTAGACTTAACACTAAATATTAAGACCTTAGATATTCAGCAGGCTTATAACACATTTGCGGCGGTGGAAACCTTTGCTCCTCTGGCGCAAAAGACAAAGGGTTTATTTTCCACCAGCCTGAAAATGAAAACTGAACTGGATTCGGCAATGATGCCGGTATATAAATCACTGACCGGTGGTGGAAATCTGTTGACTTCCAATATCGTTATTGAGGATATCCAGGCAATGAATCAGATTGCCAACATTTTGAAAATTGATAAATTCAGAAATATGACCCTCGACAAGATCAACCTAAGTTATGAATTTATTGATGGTAAAGTGGTTGTCAAACCATTTACATTTAAGCTGGGAAATATCGGGGCTCAGATCGGAGGTTATACATCCTACCAGGGAGCTATCGATTATATATTGCATCTTCAAATCCCGAAAAGTGAATTTGGTAATTCATTGAATGCTGTCATGGGGAATCTGCTGAGTAATGTCAATAAGCTCGGCACAGATATTACATTGGGGGATATTGTTAATGTAGATGTGCTGATTGGAGGGACAGTGACACAGCCAACTGTTAAGGCTGGCCTGAAGGAAACTATTGGCACACTGGTGGATGATCTTAAAAAACAGGCTGAAGAGGAATTATTAAAGAAGAAGGAGGAGCTTGAAAATCAGGCCAGGGAGGAAGCTGCAAAATATATGGTACAGGCGCAGGCAGAGGCTGATAAGATCATGCAGGAAGCGCAGAAAAAAGCCGATGGCATTGTGAGCGCAGCTCAGCAAACTGCCGATAAAATGAAAAAAGACAGTGAAGTCAATGCTGCAAATCTGATTGAGGAAGGTAAGAAAAAGGGTCCTCTAGGAGAAATAGCAGCACGCAAGGCGGCTGATGAGATGAAAAAAGAAACAGCCAGAAAAGCTGACCGGTTGGTTGAGGAAGCCAAAAAACAGGCATCAGGCATAATGGCAGAGGCACAAAAAAATGCCGACAGGATACTACAGGATGCCAGAAATAAGACGAAATAAACATGTTAAAATTTGTTAAATGTCTGCATGGCAGTGTTTAACATCTTTCCAAAATGTATTTAATTTGCACCACATTTAAAGTTAACTACCATGGATATCCTTGTTGAGAATTTCACTAAAAAATATGGCACCCAGAAAGCTGTCGATAATATCTCTTTCAGGGTTAAAGCCGGTGAGGTGCTTGGATTTCTTGGCCCTAACGGGGCGGGAAAGACAACCACAATGAAAGCTATCACCACTTTTTTTGCACCCAATGAAGGGGATATAAAAGTGGGTAATATCTCGGTGCTGGTCAATCCCGTAGAGATTAAAAAACATATAGGCTATTTGCCTGAAAACAATCCCCTTTACCCGGATATGACTGTCATTGATTACCTGAAGTTTGTCGCAGGTCTTTATGACATCCCTGAGAAACAGGTCAGGGGGCGCATTCTTGAGATGGTCAGAGTTTGCGGGCTGGAGGGCGAAAAGCATAAGAAAATCGGAGAACTTTCCAAAGGCTTCAAACAACGTGTTGGTCTGGCCCAGGCGCTCATTCATGAACCTGAAGTGCTCATTTTTGACGAGCCTACAGCCGGCCTTGACCCAAACCAGATAGCAGAAATACGCACTCTTATCAGGAAGATAGGCCGTGAGAAAACCGTCATACTCAGCTCACATATCTTGGCCGAAGTGGAAGCCACATGCGACAGGATTCTTATCATCAACAAGGGCAGGATCGTGGCCGACGGCACCCCGGGTGAATTGCGTAAACATATCCAGGGTAAGGAAGTATTGCGCATCACTGTTGAGGATGGTGAAAAAAATACTATTTTCAAAGCACTTCAGAACCTGGATTCAGTCGAGTTGGTCGATTTTATACTCAATAAAGAGAACGCCTTTGAAATCCAAAGCAAAGCAAATAAATCTTCGCGTAGAGCCATTTTTAAGCTCTGCGTGGAGAAAGGATGGGCACTGACAGAGCTGACCTTCATCGAGACGAAACTGGAAGATGTGTTCAGGGAATTGACAATGAGTTAATTGTTATAAATAAAATATTCAATGATATGAAAAAGATATGGGTAATAACACGCCGTGAATTGAGAGCATTCTTTGATTCGCTGATGGCTTATATCATGCTGGTTCTTTTCCTGGGATTCAGCGGTTTTTTTACATGGATTTATGGCAGTGACATCTTTTTCTCAAACCAGGCCAGCCTGCAGTCATTCTTCAGTATTGCATACTGGACATTGTTTTTTTTCATTCCGGCCCTGACTATGCGGCTGCTGGCAGAGGAAAACAGGTCAGGTACCATCGAGCTGCTGCTGACCAGGCCTGTGACTGACTGGCAGGTGGTCATAGGCAAATTCCTGTCGACATTTATCCTGATCATCATCGCCCTGCTGCTTACCATTCCTTATTATATCACGGTAGCACAGCTTGGAAATGTTGATCACGGAGCCGTCTGGTCAGGTTATCTGGGACTTATCCTGATGAGCGCCATGTATATCAGCATAGGCATGTTTACCAGCAGCATATCAACAAATCAGATTGTAGGATTCCTTTTAGCACTGTTCATCGGCATATTCTTTCATATCATATTCGATGTTCTGGCATCCAACATATCCGGTGTCTTGGGGCAGATATTCAGCTATCTGAGCCTCTCCACTCATTTTGACTCCATCTCACGAGGCGTCATAGATACAAAAGACCTCCTCTATTTCCTGTCTGTCATTTTCCTTGGGCTGGTATCGTGCGAGGCAATACTTTCAAAAAGAAACCTGACAGATTAATACGATTGTTTTTCATCAAAAAGATATGACAACCATGAAAAAGAAAAAGTCGATAATATATCAAATCCTGTTGATACTGGCAGTTATCGTGTTGGTCAACATTCTTGCTGATAAGTTTTTTGTCCGTTTCGATCTTACCGGTGATCACCGGTACACCTTAAGCAAGGCAACAAAAAATATCATCAGAGACCTCGATGAGCCTGTCACCGTGACAGCTTATTTTACAGAAGACCTGCCACCACAGTTTATAAAGACCAAACGTGATTTCAAAGAGTTGCTTGTTGAATATAACAATATCTCTAAGGGCAAGGTGGTATATGAGTTTATAAATCCCAATGAAAGCCAGGAGACAGAGATGAAGGCCATGAAACAGGGTATTCAACCTGTGCTAATCAATGCCAGGGAGAAAGACCAGGTGAAACAGCAGAAGGCCTATATGGGTGCATTGATTCAGATGGGTGAGCAGAAGGACGTGATACCTTTTATGCAACAGGGGTCAGCAATGGAATATGCCCTGTCATCAAGCATTAAGAAGCTGACAGTAAAAGATAAACCTCTCATCGGCTTTCTCCAGGGTCACGGTGAGCCTGGACTGTCCGCTTTCCAGCAGGTATATTCATCATTAACTGTCCTTTACTCCGTTGAACCAGTTACTTTGACCGATACGGTCAATAATCTCCTTAAATACAAGACTGTTGTGATAATGGCACCTGTGGATTCCATTCCTGAAAGCCATTTCAGGCAGCTGGATGAATACCTTGCCCAAGGCGGAAACCTGCTGATCGCCATCAAACGCGTTGAGGGTAACCTGAACCAGTTGACAGGCCAGGCAGTCAATACCGGCCTGGAGAAGTGGCTGGCTGACAAAGGGTGCACAGTGGAATCCAATTTCATCGTGGATGCAAGCTGTGCCAGCGTTGGCATGCGGCAGTCACAAGGCATGTTCACTTATACGTCCAATATCCGTTTCCCTTACCTGCCCGTCATCACCAAGTTTGCCGACCATCCGGCAGTGGCAGGCCTTGAAGCAGTGATACTGCCATTTGCCAGCTCAATAACTTATAGTGGAGATACATCCGTGTCGTTTCTTCCTATTGCCTTTACATCCGATAAATCAGGCACTCAGCCCGCTCCCGTTTATTTTGACATTCAGAAACGCTGGACCGATGGTGATTTCCCGTTGGCAGCAATACCTGTTGCAGGAATTCTGAGTGGTAAACTCTCCGGTAATGTGAATTCCAGGATAGTTATCATTGCCAATGGCGATTTCGCTGTGAACGGTGAAGGGCAACAGGCTCAGCAGATACAACAGGATAATCTGAATCTCATGGTCAATTCAATCGACTGGTTGTCGGATGATACCGGTCTCATAGAACTCCGGACAAAAGGTGTTACGGCCCGCCCTCTTGATCAGATCGACGAGGGCAAAAAGACATTTCTGAAATATCTCAATTTCCTGTTGCCGATAGTTATCATAATAGGTTACGGAGGAATCAGGATGCAGCGTAACAGAAAACTAAGAATTAAAAGAATGGAGGAAGGCTATGTTTAAAAAAATGAATTTCAGGATACTTATCATCGTTTTTCTTGTTCTTCTGGCTGTTGTTCTGATTTCAAAATACGTTGACAGCAGAAGAGGAGAAAGAACATTTAAAAAGGAGCTTGTCCAGGTCGATATGAATGATATCACAGCAGTGCTGTATAATCCGGATCCGAAAACGCCTGATGAGGTGAAAATCGTCAGAGATGGTGGACAATGGAAGGTCTTTTCCGGTGACAAAGTATACAGAGCCGACTCATCGATGGTTGCAGGCATAATCACGTCGCTGATTAACCTGAAACCTGAAAGGGTGGCAGCAACAGATGAGTCCAAGTGGAAAGAGTTCAAGGTTGATGACACCAGCGGCACCCTCGTCACGCTGCTCAAAGGTGAGGATGTCATTGCAAGCCTGATTATCGGTAAATTTTCATATACTCCTCAGCCTTCCCAGAATCCCTATCAGAAACAGCAGGGTAAGATGACATCTTATGTACGTTTGAAAGATGACAAAGTTGTTTATGCTGTTGATGGATTTCTGAAGTTTGCTTTTCAGAAGGACGCCAATGCACTCAGGGATAAAGGATTAGTGAGGACAAAGAAAGAAGACATCATACGGTTGGCTTTCAATTATCCCGGCGATTCATCGTTCACACTGACGCGGCAGGGTAACAGCTGGATGGTGAACGGACAGGTATGTGATTCCGTTAAAACCGTCAGATACCTGGCGACAGTCGCCCGATTGTCCAGTGGCGATCTTCTTGATGAAACAAATGTGACCCCGGGTTATGCTCAATATACCGTGACGATAGAGGCCAATAACATGAATCCTATTGAATTGAAGGCGATACCGGCCGACACTGTCAATAAATTCATCATTACATCAAGTCTGAATCCCGGTGCTTATTTCAGCGGTGGGAAAAATAAACTTTTTAATAAGATATTCGTCAGCAGTAAAAACTTTCTTCCCGTCCAGTAGGTCAGTGTCTTAAGGCTGACTTTTGAGCATGCCTGCTATATGCTCCAGGGTGCCGTCAGTTGTGGCCGATGCAAGACCCAGGATGTGCGACACCAGAGGGTAGATATCTGTATTTTCGAATGTAGGCTGGACATATCCCTTTTTAAATGCCGGTCCTAAGGCATAAAAGATGGCATGCATATCCATGTTCCGGTTATCGTAGCCATGTGTTCCGCCATACATATAGTTTCCTCTGTCGCTCCATCTCACCGACCATAAGCTGTCGGCAACGACGATAATGTCGCCAACTCTGGGATTATTCCCATAATGCAGGCGTGGCGGCACCTCTCCGCGTTTCCATGTGCTGATATGCTGGATACGGTTTAATATGGAATAAACCGTATCAAAATAAATATCCTTTACATAGAGATTATATATTGGATTGCTGCCTTCAATGGCATCAAACCATGCCCTGTCGAGCTTCTCTCCCAGGAATTCGGTTTTATCCCTGAAAATTTGCGCCATGCCATGATCAGAAGTAACAATGAGATTGATCTGGTCATAAATGGAAAGTGTTTTAAGCTTTGTGATCAGTACACCGACAAGGCTATCCATATATACGACTTTACTCATGGTATGTTGGCTTTCAGGACCATAGTCATGGCCTGTCACATCCGGCTCCTCAAAGTATAGCATGACCAGGTGCGGCCGTTTGTCAGTAGGTAATTGAAGCCAATAAACAACGGTATCAATTCTGCGTTCAAAGGAGATATCCTTATCATACTCTTTCCAATAAGTGGGACGGATATTTTCGATAGATGCTTCCGAACCTACCCAAAAATACGATGCGGTGATCATGTGCTGCTTTTCCGCAGTCACCCATAGCGGCTCGCCAGCATAAAACCTGCCATCCTCAACAGCATCGCGATCCTCAATAGCATAATGAGCATCCAGAGCCCGATCATAGAAGCTGTTATTGACGATGCCGTTATGATCAGGATATAAACCTGTTGCCATTGAATAGTGATTGGGAAAGGTTTTTGATGGAAAGCAGGGCTGCAGGGAGCGGGCTTTAACACCGTTTTCGGCCATGTAATTCAGATTAGGAGTGATGACCTTATCGGGATAATCCCAACGGAAACCATCCATGGAGAGAATGACGACATAGGGTTTTTGAGATACATCGGATGATACCTGTGCTGAGGTTCTGACAGGTTGCCGGCAGCTGCCAAGCACGAGGAAGATCGTCAGCAAAAGAATCCCGATAATTCGGAAGTGGATTTTCATTTTAGTAAATTGATAAAAGTACATAAAAATCAAACACCTCACCCCATCCAGGGGTGAGGTGCTTGTCTGACTCTATGATCAGTCCTAAAACGACGTCGTCTTACTGTTTACCGAAAATGTACCTCACGCCAATCTGTCCCTGCCACCTGGAGCTGAAAAGACCGGAGTCGTCAATACTCCAAACATCACCTTTTGGCTTGGTGAAAGTGAAATTTGGAGTGATCCCATCCTCCTGGAAACCTTCAAACTTGATCAACGGATAGTTATTATAATATCCGGAAACATAATACCTGCGACCCCAATCCTTATTCAGCAAATTGGTGAGATTAAATACATCGAAAGTGACCTGGAGGGTATTCTTGTTGCCACCTTTGGTGGTAATATAGAAATCCTGTGCAAAGTGCAGATCGATGATACTCTCAAATGGTGTATGTGAACTGTTACGCTCCGCATACTGGCCACGTCGTGTTTTCAGGTATTCATCATTCTCAATGAAATTGTTCAGGTCATCCCATTGTTGGTCTTTAGAAAGCACGATTTCATCATTTTTAACAATATCAATAAGATTGATGTCATTCTGGTCGTTGGGCACATATATTAATTCAAGGCTTTGGTTATCCTCACCGAGGAATTTGCTGGATCCATCGGCATAACCATATGAGTAACGCTGGCCATACTGTCCATTGTAATAAATGCCAATGGTTGTAGCCATATGTTTTATATAATCAATTTTATATGACAGAAAAGCAATCACCCTTGAACCCATGGCAAAATCGGATATGCCCAGGTCGAGGTCATTTTTACCTCTCACGTTAGGAACCCTCCATTGCGATGAATTCTGCGACGATAGCCCATCGTTCATTGATTCTCCCATTCCATATGTATAGGACAACATACCGGAGAATCCATGAAATTCATTTTTCTGTAACTTAAATGTAATATAATAGGTATATCCTTTATTTGTATTATCACCGAAAATGAAATCGGTATAGTTTGAATTTGTGTTACTCAGGTCAACTTTAGTCCAAAGCGGGCGGTTGTCACCAGTACCGGTTAGTGTTTTGCCACTCTTAATGTACCTGTAATTATGGTACATGATATTATTGAGGGTTTTAGTATAGGTGAATTCGGCTGTTCCAATGAGACTCCATGGAAGTTTCTGGTCAACAGCCAGGCTAGCCCGGAATACCTGCGGGAATTTAAACTTCTTTGCAAAGAGGTCAACTTGTCCGGATGGTTTACCCGGCGGCAGTGATGGCTGATTATCCCATACAGGATTAAAATACAACCTTTGATCAATATCCGTAGGGTCAAGTAACAATCTCATACCTCCTGTAGTCACGCCATTGTTGGTGTAGGAGCCTCCTGGCCATACAAAAGGTATACGGCTGGTAAAGACACCTATGCCGCCACGTACCTGTGTCTTTTGTTTACCGTTGACATCCCAGTTGAAACCTAATCTGGGTGAGATCATCAGTTGTGTTGTTGGCATCTGACCAGTTTTTGCATCTTTCATATCATATCCGGCAGCCTCAATCAGCGGAATAATGGTGTCATTGAAATTATTGTTGACAGGAGGTTGTTCCAGGTACATAGGGATATCGAATCTTACGCCGAGGGTAGTCTTGAAGTTTTCCGACCACTGGTTTTCCCATTGTCCATAAAAACCAAGTTGTATAGCATTGAAATCGGCCGCTGCTTTCGAACCATCACCGGTCACATTATCCATGAGAGAAAAGGTCCTGTCGTACTGAAAAGCCGGCCCACCATTTAAGAAAACACTCAAGCTATCGAACTGGTAAGAACCGAAGTTTTGACGGACGAACAAGTTATAGAAATGGTAAAACTCATTGTGTGTCCCGATGGTAAAGGTGTGTGTCCCTTTATAGATCTCAAAATTATCCGTGAGAGTGACAATGTCCTGATTCAGAATATTAGCCGTAGAGAATTCCTCGCTTCCAAAATAGACGCTGGCATTGCCATCCTTGATTTTGACAAAGGGAAAGTTATCTCCCATCGGATCACGGTCGTCTTTGACAAAAGTAAGACCCAGAATGAGGTCATTTGAGTATTTGTTTCCGATGGTACTCTTCAATTCAAGGGCTGTAGAATTGGTTTTACTTGTAAAATCCTGACCGGCATTTGAGAAATAAAGACTGGTACTGCTTGGGTAACCGGGAATGATAGCTTTGCCATATGAATATTGATGACGAAGCATCAGCTTATGATTTTTGCTAATGTTCCAATCGAGGCGCCCAAAAAGTTTGAGTCCGTCAAGGGTGCGGTCGGCACCTTCAAAAGATCCGGGATCATATCCATATTCACTGTTAACAAAACTGGTAAGGCTCTGGAGATCTTCACGTGTAAGGCTTCCGGTGTATTTAGTGAAATCGAATGGTTGCGGTGTAGCATCTTTTTGAATTTCAGCATTGGCGAAGAAGAAAACCTTGTCCTTTATAATTGGTCCGCCAAGACGGAAACCATAAGTACTTGAAGAGAAATCAGAGAGCTTTATTCTATCTACTTCCGGGTTGTCTGTCGGGGTTTTCCCTGCTAATGCTTGATTTCTCATGTAATAATATGCAGATCCGGAAAATTCATTTGTCCCTCTGCGTGTGACTGCATTGATGCCACCTCCGGCAAAACCACCCAGTTTAATATCATATGGGGCAACAGAAATGGTAAACTGGTCAATGATATCCATGCTGAAGGGTGAAATGCCAATTTGTCCGCCATTTGTACCACTTGCGGCGAGTCCATAAACATCATTATTTACAGCACCATCAATGAAAATAGCATTATAACGGTTGTTCATACCGGCAATTTCCAGTGCACCGTCGCCATTTACTCTGGCTTGGGGAGTAAGACGCGTAAAATCGGTAATATTCCTTCCAACTGATGGTATTTTGGAGATACTATTCTCTCCAATATTAGTTTGCGCACCCGTACGATTACCGTCGAAAATACTTTCCCTCTGCCCGATGATTTCGGCTCCGATAAGCTGCAAAGCTGTTTCGCTCAACGTTGCATTGTATTTATGAGTCTGTCCGAGAACAAGATAAATATTATCCTGCTCAAAATTCTGATAACCCACATAGGAGATGGTTAGCTTGTAAGGGCCACCTACATTCAGGTTAGGTAAACGGTAAAAACCATCAAGGTCAGTAGTCGTACCATAATGTGTACCGGAGTTCACGTCAACAATCAGCACAGTGGCTCCGGGAAGTGGATCATTGTTTGAACCACTCACTTTGCCATTAATGGCCGAGGTCGTCGTCCCTTGTGCGAACACTAAATTGGCCACCATGATAAGTAAGGCCAATAATGAAATAAATTTGTAAATTTTTTTCATAGACATAGATTTTCACGGTAAACAACCACCCGTATTTTACGAGTAGGAAGCTCCCTCAAAGGTAACATTCATATTGTTAAGCCAGGAGTATTTCTGCCTGGAAAATTGTTTCATTACCTCGAGAATGAGCGGGAGGGTTCTTTTCTTTTTAAGTTGAACGGTAATATTGTTTTCGTCGATGACAATATCGGCGCCATTGAGTACGAATTTCTCATATAATCGTTGAACGGTGAAGTTCTCGTATCGTTCAAGCCTCAAAGCAAGCAATCTGTAAAGGTTGTGTGCGAGAATGGACATGGTCAGATCAAAATCAACTTTAATGACCATTGAAGAGGACACCAGGTTCAAGTGAAAGAATTCAATTTGTTCCGAGATGGTTTTTTCGACAATCCAACGGCGTGCATATTTTCTGATTATTTTTTCGACAGCCATATCAAAATCGTTGGTAATGATTATGGCAGGTTTGATTTTACCATTCCCTGTTATTGTAATCTGACGAATTGTGTTATCATACCCTTTAAGGAAAACCTCTTCATCAAATACCCTCAGGGTCCTGTGTTTATTTCCGGCACATTCAACTTTCACTACCGTCCATCCTTTTACGGGTAAATTCTGGATTCTGTCCAGGATTTGTTTTCCTCTGCGGCGGATGGTGATAAATTTAATTTCTGCTTTATCCAGTTCCTTCAGGTTTTCATAATTGGTGAACTTGCTGTCAAAAACGATATAGCGAAGCGGCTCCTTATTGGAATTGTTGCTACGATAGAAATCCAGAAATTCAAGAACGACTGCGCTTTCATTTTTTTGTAAGATATTGGCATTGCCGTAATCAATCAGTCCGGTGTCAGGATCATGTGCAAGAACGGCCAGCATACTGCCCAGTGCCTTACCCCTTTTACCCGACCAGTTGTTCTCTAGATGACTATCGTCGCCCCAATACGGAATCGTTGTAAAATCCAGATTGGCGGCATCTTCCAGCAATCCGTTTTTCATCCATACACGATGAAGTTGTTTTAAAAACCCCCGGTTCATTTCACTGGTGATGCGATCGGAATAGGAAGTGTACCATGCGGTTTTTGGCAATACATTCAGCCCTGCAAATAAACCCATACCCCTGTCCATACACCAGGTGTCATCTGACGAATACCGGCGACGATTCGCTAACTTCAAGGCAAGAAAACATAGAATGGACGATGTTTTTCCTATGAGTGAGGTGCCGGGATAGGCTGAGTTGTCAATGACCGTGTCTATCTTGTAGTGTTTGATCAAGGCAAGAAACATCAGTATCCCGGCATTGGAGCTTTTAATAATCTCCGGATCAAATGACAGAGGGCTTGACTTTTCAGCTTCTATCTGTACACGATCGAGTTGCTGGCGTACAAGTCTGGATCGTCTGGGTAAACGCGAAAATCCTTCGGATGAGATAATGTTATAAATATTTTTCTCGGACAAGGAGTAGCCCAAACCATCCATGGCGGCTTTGATATCTGGTACAGAGTAGTATTTCTTTCGCATTTCGATAATAACCGATTTGGCGTCTTTGGTCGAAGAGGAAATTTTTCTTCCCGCATGCTTTTCAACGAAAAAGAAAGAGCCTGTCATGTCCCCATTCAATTTACTGCGAAAGGAAGAGATAAGCGAGGTAAAGGCCCGATATGTATACCCAAAAAGATCGGCGACTTCATGAGCGGGTCTGTTTTCGACAAAATACATCCTAAGGGCTTCATACTGCTTATGCGCCACTAATGTCGGTGTAAAGAAGAAAGATACTGGTTCCATGTACTGTATATTATTTTTAATATGCCGTATACAAAAATAAGAAGACGGACGGGTAAATGCGATATCTTATTGTATATCTGAGCGTAAGCAATAATAAAAGGGTAAATCAAGGTAATAAAAATACGGGTAATTACTAACGTGAAAATCTATGATGAATTGAAAAAGAAGAATCAAAAAAAATATTATAATCATTTTTTTTCTTCGATAGAGAAAACAAAATTGAGTTTACCTGAAAAGTATTTTCCTAAAAAGGAATTTTTGCAATTTCATTTAGATACTATTTTTAATTCCAGAAATCCCTAAATGATCAAACTGAAAAAAAGGTATTACTATATCCAATTTTTTCCTTAATGCCTGAATATTCCAGTTGAATCGGCGCCACACTGAGTACATATTTTGGCCAAACTGAACATTTAATTCCGGTCAAACTATACATGCCATTCCGTTAAAAGTGAATATCTTAGAAGAAAAATCTCCTTTTTTTTGATTTCATACCTGTTTATTCCATCAATATTATTCCTTATTCCAGCGATGATGACAACACTAAACTGAATGTTTTAGACAAACTGAGGTTGGTTGCCATGAAAAAGAATAGAAAACCAATACTTTATGAGTTACCAACAATTAAAAGATTCTGCCAATTTATATAGTAAATTTGCAGTGAAAGAGGAGGGACAATGGAAATACGGACAGACTTATATCTGGGTGACTGTAAAGAGCAACTTAAATTACTCGACGAAAATTCCGTCGATCTTATCGTTACATCGCCACCGTATGCCGATCAGCGAAAGGATACATATGGAGGCATTCATCACGGTAAATACGTTGAATGGTTTTTACCAATTTCTGAACAGCTCCTCAGGGTTCTTAAACCAACAGGGACTTTTATTTTAAATATTAAAGAGAAAGTCGTTGACGGTGAGAGAAGTACTTATGTGATGGTACTTATTTTAGAAATGCGTAAACAAGGTTGGCTTTGGACAGAGGAATTTATATGGCATAAAAAAAACAGTTATCCCGGCAAATGGCCAAATCACTTTCGTGCTGCTTGGGAACGACTTCTTCAATTAATAATAAGTAATTAATTTTTAGATATTTCTAATTCGGGTAAGGCAAATCTTGCAAGTCCACACTTAATTTCTGGCTTTCTAATTCAATCTATAAAACCCAAAGAATATCTCTTTAAAATGACGACTATGAGTTATGAAGGAAAAATGCTTGAAGATTTAAATATGCCAACTCGAAAAGAAGTTGAAGACGCAATATTAAGATCGCTGTTCAAACACAATGGAGTGATTAAGGAATTTGGTGCAGGAGAAGAAATTGTCAGTGAAATTGCAGTTGATTTTAATTTGAATTTAAAACAATTAAATGCTTTTCTAGAAACTACTGTTAGAAAAGAAAACCGTTTAAAGAAATCCTCGCTTTGGCATCGTTTACTTTTTCGTGCTGCTGATAATTTAGCTAAAAATGATTTGGTTACTCGACCAACAAAAACAATTCATATAACCAACAAAAGGGAGTGGATGCTAACAGAAGCAGGTTATGACAAAGCATTAAAAATACTTGGTATTCCACTAGTTCAAAAAGAAACCTTATCTATTAAATCTTATGAAGTTCAAAAAATAGTTAAAAAGCTTAATGAGCAGCAAAGACCTCAAAATTATACTCCATTTGAAAACAGCAAAAAAGTAATGGCACTTACTAAGGAGGTAAAACTGCGGTATAGAGGGTTTCGTCAAGCAATTATTGAAGCCTACGACTGCAAATGTACGGTTTGTGGGATGAAGATTACTTCTCCTGATTCATTACAATGGGAAGTTGAGGCAGCACATATTGTCCCTTACCGTTTAAATGGCAAAGATGACATATGGAATGGTTTAGCTTTATGTCATTTACATCATTGGGCGTTTGACGTTGGTTGGTTTACCTTGGATGATAATTATAATGTTCAGGCTTCAACTCAAATTCAGTATTTACCAAATGATTTTGGTAAAATCGGCGATTATAATTTTATTTTTGAATTAACAAAAGAAAAACAGAGAATTTATTTACCAGACAGAGTAGAAATTTTTCCACATCAAAATGCCATTGACTGGCATCGTCAAAATATTTTTCATCATTAATTCAAACAACTATGAATAAAAATACGATATTGTATTCCTTGAATGTACAAGATGCTCAAACTGTTTCTCTGGAGGTGATTGGAAGAAAATTAAATCCGGATGAAATAAGAAAAATAGAGGACCTGATTGCTCAAAATATAAAGTGGTATGATGTTATTGCAGATGCTATTCATGAAGTAATTGACTTAAATAAATAGTATCGTGGATATAGTTTCATGAAATCCATAGAGCAAACCGAGTATAAATCGAAAGGTAATTATTATAAAATCTGTGGGAAACGATTCTGGGAGTTAATTTCCGGGGAACCTGATTTATACATAAAATTAATTGAACCTCTGGGTCATGAAGCTGAGAAAAGAAATATTGAATTCAAAAAATCTTATGGAAGCCTCATCAACAGATTAACAAAAGAATTTCTTGAAGATTTCTGTAATGAAAATGGCAGTATTAATTGGGAAAAGCTGCTGATCTTTAATTCTTCCTCTGATCCCCAAGGTTAACCGGTATATTAAGTGAATATTCTGGAGCAAACTGTACCACTAATTCCAGAGCAAAGTGTACTACTTATGAGGGTTGAAATGGATTTGTCATGGGAAATCGGTTTTCAAAAGACCTGACATTCCGGCAGAAAGTGTACTATAACGTAATGAGTTTACCTTTAGCTATTATGTATTATTTGAAATTGTCGGTAATTCTTTGTTTATCCTCATTTTCTTTATCGTTTTTGTGATAAAGTTCAATGAAGATAATTTTTTGTTCTTCTTTAAAGTATGCATAAATCAGGCGCAATCCCGAATTTACTCCACGGCCTTTCAATGCTTTACAGGCAATCCTTTTTACTTTGATTACGCACGTTTCCAGGCCCAGATTATCCATACGAAAGCTGAACGGTGGTCTATCACCGGGCTTCTTTCGCAGGATAGTTTTCACCTCTTCCAGGTCATCGTTCAATGTCCGGTACCTTTTCAGAAGCTGTTTTAAATCCTTATCAAATTCTGAGAGTGTAAAGAATTCCATCATCTAATCATCGTTTTCGTCATACACTCTCACAGAGTAGGGGAGTTCCCTGTAAAAAGCTAACTCATAGCTGATTTCTTTCCCTTCATCTGTGACCTCACAAGGCAAATCATTATGCGAATAATCGCTGATTGCTGTTGCCGACCAATCGCTCATTTGCGCAATGACCCTGTCAATCACTTCTTTTTCACTGGCTTTTAATCCGGTTAAATCTGCTTTCACCAAAGGCAGATAACGAATTTTCGGATAACCATGGTAGTCGGTTTTAACTCTTTGCAGGTCATTTTTTTCGATCATCTGATTGATGATGGTATCTAACTTTTGCGGAACAGGCCCATAAGGTAACTTACGGTATGTTGCGCCTGTCAGATGTTCCTCATATAACTCATAATAATTGAAATCGGAGAAGTAAAGCAGCTTGTAAAGGACAGTCTCGCCGACATTCGGCTTACCTGCACATCTTTCAAGAATATATAAAAGCACATTCTTAAACTTATTGACTTGCAAAGTGGGGACAGAAATACGTTCCTCCGGCTTTTTGGCTTTAATTTCTGCCTCAGCTTCAAGATCCTGGCTTTCATGAAAATTAGCCGACATGAAATCATCTAAAGAAAAACCCAGGACAATTGACAACTTTTGCAACTCCAAGGCATCAATACTTCGGTTGCCCAATTCAACTTGGGCTAATGACGGTCGGGAAATATGAAGTTGTTTAGCCAGAGCTTCCTGCGACAATCCCTTCAGTTTGCGAAGTCCGGCTATCCTCTGACCTATTTGCTTTTGTGAAAGTTGTATGCTCATTTCAATTCGTGTTTTGCTAAATAATGGTACAAAAATAATTAATGTTTCAAAATAAAACAAATATATGTTTTAAATTCCGACATTAAAAGATTCTATTAATTTGATTAACCACAAAGGAACACGAAGGCATTCACCAAGGAACACAAAGGGCTTTAGAAATTATTTTATTTTTGAGGCACTAAATCCCTTAAATCATCATCTAAGAAACACCGGTAATGAAATGTTTCATGCTTGCCTGTTGTCGTGCCCTAAAATAAGTTTACACCCAATCGAACATCGGCCATCAAAAATCGACCATCGTGCAATCATCCTGCTTATCAGGTGCTCATTACAAACGCCTACTAACCTAAAGGATTATTACTCCTTGTCCTGTCTTCTGAACCCGATCTGGTGTTGGCTTTTATAATCAGCCTCATCCTGCTTTGCCTGGTCAAGCTGCCGAAGGTACTCGAAGATCAACTGTATCTTCTGATCCTGTTCAACATCTTTACTCTGCAATTCCTCGAGCTTTCTAAGTATCTCTTTTTGTGTTTCAAGCCATCCACGCATTTTAGTAAAGACACGGATAATCTGGATGTTTACCTGAATGGCGCGATCGCTGTTCAAAACACTTGATAACATGGCTACTCCTTGCTCCGTAAAGGCTGACGGAGGCTTTCGTAATCCCATCTTCTCGCGATTGGATATCACAATTTGTGATATCCAATTTTTCATCTCCCCGGATGTCAAAACAAACATAAAATCTGCCGGAAAGCGCTTTTGATTTCTTCTGACAGCTTGATTAAGTACCCTAGTTTCAACATTATATAATCCTGACAGATCCCTGTCAAGCATCACTTTCTGTCCCCGTATGAGATAAATCTTGTTCATGATGACTTCCTCAGGAACTATTAGCGTGTTTTTTTCAGCCATGGGTATTTGTTTTTCGACTGCAAATCACTCTTTCCATTAATCCGGAATAACCGGTTTTATGACCCTGTTTTTCAGAAAATCCGCCAATGAATATCGAACATTCGAACATTCGAACATTCGAAGTGGCCCGCCCCTGCGCAAGCAGGGGAAGTTGAAGTGTAAGGCGAAGGAGAAGGCGAAATAATTTTCGAAGTAGAAGGAGACCTGACATGAGATCTTAATGCGAACCGGTTAAAAGTGCCACCAAATCGCTAAATCTCAATTGACTAATTGACTGTCTTGTCCTAAAATAGGTTTACACCCACCTCGAACATCGGCCATCGACAATCGCGCAATCATCTTGTCGCCCCGCCTCCGAAGTCAAGGCCGATCATTTTTGGACTTTCATTCCACATCGGCCATCGGCCATCGACAATCGCGCAATCATCTGGTGTCTACCTTATCAGAAAACAATCCTGCTTTTCCAGGGGCAATATCGCCGGAATATGGGGTAATCCGGTAGATAAATTTTTTTGTATTTCCTGCTAAATATCCCGGAAAAAATCTGATTATCTGCAAATTCCGCCATTTATTGCATTCTTAATCCTTAAAATTCCCAATATCTATGACTGTTTTTCAATAGTTTGCCTCAGAATGTCATACCATTGAATGTCACCTGGCAGAGAATCGTTTTGAGTCTCTCCAATTACGAATTAATTTTATTCCATCAACCATTAATATGACAAACATGGAAACCTTTACACATCTTTCAGAATCCCATGGCGGTTTATTGTTCAGCCTTTTCTATCTGGCCGCCTTCATCGTGATGATTAGCCTCATGCTCATCCAGGGTATCAGGAGAAAGTACCCTGTTACTCCATGGATCCTCATTATTACGTTCAGCGTTTTGTTTTTGGTGTTAGGCAGTAAGTTGTTCACCTATGCTCCTGAACAGATAAAAACCTTTATCACAGGCCATCCGTTGACGAACAACGGATGTAAGACCATGCTAGGTGCCATAGCAGGGGGAATGGCAGGCGCATTCCTTGCCAAAATGCTGCTAAGGTTCCGCTATCCTTTCATCGATATGCTTGCCGGGACTTTTCCCCTGGCGATGGCCATTCAGCGTATGGGCTGCCTGTTTGCCGGCTGCTGTTATGGCCAGCCGACAACCCTTCCGTGGGGAATAAGCTATGGTGTCCATTCCCATGCCTATCATGCCCAGCTGATGCAGGGACTTATCCAGCCGGGAGACCTCACCTCGCTGCCGGTCCATCCTACACAGCTATATGATATCCTGCTCTGTCTCTCCATTGCCATTATCATTTACATGGCCCGGAAAAGATGGACCGTGCCGGGAAATAAATTCCTCTTTGCCATCCTTCTCTATGCTTCCGGCCGCTTTCTCAATGAATTCCTGAGGGATCCCGGCTCCAACCTGTTTTACGGTGAGGTGGTCCACGGGTTCAAATATGTCCAGTGGATACTTCTGCTGGCCATCCTCCTGCTGACCCTGGCTATCGTCATACGTAAAATGACATGGCGGTCTGTACCGGCTCTGGTCCGGTACAGGGAAAGCACAGTCAGAAATTCGTTTGTATTCCTCCTGACCATCTCGGTTATCTATCTTGGAAGGAACTGGTTTAGCGCTGCAGAGTTAATAATTCTGGTACTTGTCGTTTTACCTGCAATCGTCCTCATGGCATGGCAATGGAACCGGCGTATGTCTGTGGCCGGTCTGCGATGGATTCCTGCTGCGGCCTGTATGGTTTATTTCGTATTCACAGGGCAGAAAGCGGAACAAAAAGATCCGGAAAAGAAATCCTCGTACATGACAATCGGAGTGGATGGTATGTTCGGAAAATTTGATTACACCGTTAAAACATTGGTTCGTGATGAATGTGGAGATTATATGGCTGATAATTATACACGTCTTCACAAGTATTATGCATATGGAATAAGTTATTCATACAATCTGACACAAGGAAAATACCGTAAGGACGCGCTGGTAGTCCGGTTGCATTACGGGCAGGAAGATGAATTTGTCCCCCATGCAAATAAGATCACGCACCGGCTTTTCGGTATCACACCGTTTTATCAGTTCGACAGCAAATGGATCGGATTCGGGCTGGGATTAAATGCAGGAAAGCTCCGGTACGCAGAAATTGCCCGTGAGGATGCTGTTCTTGAGGTAAATGACACGTATATAAATCCTTTGTTTAATGTCAGGGTTGGAACTAATGTTTTCTATGCCGTTTACAGGTATTCGGATAACGCACCATCGTCCTCGCCGTTTCCAAGGCATAAGATCGGTCTGGGATCAGGTGCTGGAAAAACCGACGGGACAACCATTGAAGCCGGTCTCTCGGATATTAATTGCCACGGATTTCCTAAAGCCGTTTATTTCTATATGTTGGTGCCTGTCAAGAATAAATATGAGATCATGTCATTTGTTTCTATTGGGCAAAATGAAGACAATAACCGGATGAATTACCAGGTTGCGTTTGGGTTGCATTACCAGTTCAATAAAAAATAAATTTCCTTAGATTTCAGGGACTCCAACTACCGATGTTAGTTTGAGTCCCTATATGCTATGGGACTCAAACCGCCGAAGGTGGTTGGAGTCCCAATCTTTTTTACCTTTGAATCCTGGGACTCAAACTACCAACGGTAGTTGGAGTCCCATTCTTGGCATATGAACAATAGGACTATCTATATAATCAGCGCTCTTGTTTTTCTTCTGACTGCCTGGTTCTCGGAAGGATATAATCACCCGGATGAACATTTCCAGATCCTTGAATTCGCCGCGATGAAGCTGGGACAGAATGATACGGCGCACCTTCCATGGGAATACGGTGCTGAAATGCGGCCGGCTATACAACCTATGATTGCTTATGGCGTTCACAAAACCTTTTCCTTCATGGGGATAAATGATCCCTTCTTCATCACGTTTTTTCTTCGCCTCCTTACTGCTGCAGTCTCATTTCTTAGCATCTATATGCTTTTCCGGCTTTATTCGGTTTCCTTAGTAGATAAAAAGCTGGTCACTGCCTTCCTTTTAATCTCGTTCCTGCTCTGGTTTTCATTATATAACAGCGTCCGTTTCGCCTCTGACACCCTCTCCGGCAGGGTGTTTATCATCGGCTTTGCCTGGCACCTCCTGAGAAAAGAAGAGGATATCACCAAATACTTTATTACAGGCCTGCTCCTCGGACTCTCTTTTATCCTCCGCTACCAGATGGTTTTTATGATCGCCGGTTTTGTTGCATGGCTCCTGTTTATTAAAAAAGCAAGCATACGAAACCTGGTGATGCTTTCGCTCGGCTTCTTGCTGATTTTTGGCGTGGGGATATTGGCCGACCGTTGGCTATACGGAGATTGGACACTGACAGCATGGAACTATTTCCAGCAGAATATCCTTTTCGACAAGATTTCCGGATTCGGAGTCCATCCCTGGTGGTATTATTTCGAACAAACATTTATCATTGCACTTCCTCCTTTCAGCCTGGTCTATATTTTTGCTGTAGTACTTTATTTTATTTACAAGCCAAAGGAGATCATCACCTGGACTCTTGCACCTTTTCTGCTGGTTCATTTTATTATCGGGCACAAGGAGCTTCGCTTTCTCTATCCGATGATCGGATTTCTACCTGTCATGATCATCAGCGTATGGGATCATCTCCTGCAAAAAAGAGTTGAAAAGTTAGCACAGAACATATTTGTAAAAATCTTTATCAAAGCCTTCTGGATTACAAATTTTCTGTTGCTGCCGGTGATTATTTTTCGCCCTGTCGATGACCGGATGCCGATATATAAGAAGCTATTCCACGCTAAAAGCGGACCAGTGCTTGTTTACTACAAAGAGCAGGATCCCTATCAGTGCTGCCTTGACATGTACTATTACCGGAGACCCCAGCTGTTCACCAGACAGATCGATTCCATCAGCCAGATAAACCCTGGCCCTGATACCATTACCTATTTTGTCACGGTGAAACCTGTTGAATTCCGGGGAACCTCTTACAAGCCGGTACTCATCTATTCTGCTCTGCCTGAATGGATGAAGCGGTATGATTTTAACGGCTGGGTGGAGAGGACAAAGTTCTGGAGGGTTTATAAGTTAGAGCGTTAATAGGACTCAACCCGCCAAAGGCGGTTGGAGTCCTAATCTTTTTTTTACCTTTGCGCGCTGCATTTCCTGATGTGTTGATTATGAATAAGCAAATGGAACGAACCGAATACCACCTGCAATCGCTTGTTTCCGGAAGACTATTCGAAGATACCGGTTGGATACTTGATGCTCCGGGAGAAGAAAAACCTTCACTGCTCAGGGCAGTCTTCAAGAAGAAACAGTTATACATCCGCGACGCTAGTTTTGGTCTCTTCAAGTTTGCTGACTGGCTTCCGGTAAGGAATATACTTAAAGATTCTTCTGCACCGGTGACATACAAAAGCCAAGGCCTCGCAAAGCAGCTTGGGCTGCATAACCTTTTCATCACCTTCAGCGGATACTGGCCGGAGAAAGGGGTCTTCATGAAGACCTGTTCATTTAAAGAAACCGAAGCCTATTCGGTGTGTGCCCGTCTGGAGCCGCACAACGGTGAGGTGCTCGTCGTGGCGTCGGCAGGTAACACAGCCAGAGCCTTTGCACGGGTGTGCTCCGACAATCACATTCCGCTGCTGCTCTGTGTACCTGAAGATAACCTCGATGCCCTGTGGTTCGATGAACCACTTAACGACGATGTGAAACTTTTTGTCACCTGTGCCGGAGGCGACTATTTCGATGCCATACACCTATCCAACCTGGCGTGCAATCATCAGCGGTGCATTCCCGAGGGGGGCGCCAAAAATATAGCGCGGCGTGATGGCATGGGCACTACGGTGCTGTCGGCAGTGACAACGATTGGACGCATACCGGATTACTATTTCCAGGCTGTAGGCAGCGGCACCGGCGCCATTGCAGCGTGGGAAGCCAACCTGCGGCTGATAGAAGACGGAAGGTTTGGTGAGAAAAAGATGAAGCTGATGGTGTCGCAGAACATTCCCTTCAAACCTATGCATGATGCCTGGAAAGCCGGCTCACGCGACATACTGCCGATGGATGATGCCATCGCCCGCGACTGCATCAGGGAAATTGACGCCAAGGTCCTGTCGAACCGCAAGCCACCCTATACGCTGGTAGGAGGGTTGTTTGATGCGCTTACCGACACCGATGGCGATGTGATCATTGCCACTAATGCCGAGGCACGCGCTGCCGCCAGCCTTTTTGAACAGACTGAAGGCATCGACATACACCCCGCAGCAGCCATTGCCACCGCCAGCCTCATCAAAGCCATAGAGGAAAATCAGGTCGGAAAGGATGCCGTCATTATGCTCAACATCACCGGCGGAGGAGAGAAACGTTTCAGGCTGAATAAAAAGTTCAATTATCTAAAGCCATCAGTGGTCTTCGATATACATCCGGATCCGGAAATGGTGAAAAGAAGCATTGATGATATATTTTAATTATGCGTAATCGCGAGCAACAGATCATCCGCACATCGTGGATAGGGATAACAGGTAATGCTATTCTGTCCCTGTCGAAGATCATCCTGGGATTGCTGTCGGGTAGCTTGGCTGTTGTAGGCGATGGCATTGACTCGGCCAGTGATATCATCACATCGTGGATTACCCTTTTCACTGCCCGCATCATCTCCCGCCCGCCGGACCATAAATATGCCTATGGCTATGCCAAGGCCGAAACCATCGCCACCATTGTCCTGGCCTTTATCATCTTCTTCGCCGGCGCCCAGCTGTGCATCTCCACCATCGGCATCATCATCAGGGGCGAAACAGGCACCATGCCTACGATGCTCGCCATATATGTCACTATCGCCTCCATTGCCGGCAAATTGTTCCTAAGCATCGTCCACTTCAGGGTGGGCCGGAAAATAAACAGCGCCATGCTCATCGCCAATGGCCGCAACATGCAGAATGATGTCATCATTTCATCCGGCGTGTTGATAGGGTTGACTTTTACCTTTATCCTGAAGCTTCCTGTTGTCGATAAAATCACTGCTCTTTTCATCAGTTTCTGGATCATGCGGGTTGGATTCCGCATATTCATGCACACCAACACCGAGCTGATGGATGGCGTGAAGGACCCGGAGATATATCATAAAGTTTTCGAAGCAGTTCAAGAGGTTGAAAATGCACATCATCCCCATAAGGTGCGTATACGGCAGATGGGGAATCTCTATCTTATCTCTATCGACATTGAAGTGGATGAGACGGCGAGTGTGAAGGAAGCCCACGCTATTGCCAAAAAGGTGGAGGAAAGCATCAAAAATAAGATTGTGGATGTGTATGATGTGGTGGTTCATGTGGAACCTTCAGGCAATGAGGAGGATGAAGCGTTTGGCGTGTCTGGGAAAACGCTGGGGCGATAAGTTTATTAAGAAATAGTTCAAATTATTTTATATAACTTTTAGTGTTCCAGAGGGGTGCACTGCTGTAGATTGAATAGTTATGTAATTAAAGATTTGGCTCATAGATGCAGACTTTTTTAGCATATTTCTCTTCTTCTTTCTTTGTCTGCCACACAAAGAAAGAAGCAAAGAAAAGTCACCGCTGCATAAAAATCACTAAAAATTGAGCACTCAGGCTAAAATTTATGAATTCCCCCGATTAAAATCGGGGTCAAACAGCATAAATTTTTTAACGCCTTCGTGCTCAATTTTTTTTACGTGATTTTTATGAGGCGGTGTCTTTTTAAAGGCCTTAGGGTTTGTAGGCGGGGCACCCACTGGGCGAAGATTCCGTTAAAAGCCAGACGGAGAAGTGAGGGAGCGAAGCGACCGAACGGCTCGGCTGGCTTAGGAATCGAGCCCTTAGTGGGTCGCCGAAAACCCAGGCTGTCCTTTTCTTTCGTACTTTCTTTTGGACACTCAAAAGAAAGTACATAAATAGAAAACATTCTCTATCCATCTCTCTCTTTCAATGAACTTCAACTCTATTCACATCAAAGTATATTAGCAAACCTAAGATCAAAAAATTGTTGTCATTTCGCATTCACGCCGGTAAATCAATTTATCTGGCACACCAAAATAATATTTAGCCCTTTTTATATCTTTGCACTTGCATTTCATTGTGAACAGCTGAGTTCTTAAAAAAACACTGATGATTCTATTCTTTCAAGGCCGGAATAAAATTTTCGCCGTTGGTACCCGGGAAATCATATCACAAAATGACCTTCAAAAGCTAAGCTGGTTATTTGACCAGGTCACCCGGCTGGACATGCCGGAAATCGGCGGTTATTTTATTGGACCGCGGAAAGAGATGATCACCCCCTGGAGCACCAATGCTGTGGAGATCACACAGAACATGGGCATTATTGGGATTATGAGAATTGAGGAGTTTTCTCCTGTCGCTTCCAAAGAGCATCCTTACGACCACATGCTGCAGCAGCTTTATGCCGGCCTGACGCAGGATCTTTTCACCATTCACCGGTTGCCGGATCCCATTTTATATATTGATGATATTGGTGCCTATAACCACCAGGAGGGCCTGGCCCTCAGCGATGAGGAGGTTGCCTATCTGGAAGGGCTGAGCCATAAGCTGGGCAGGAAGCTCACCGACAGCGAAGTCTTCGGCTTTTCGCAGGTCAACTCGGAGCACTGCCGCCATAAGATATTCAACGGCACCTTCATCCTCGATGGGAAGACTATGCCGCATTCCCTTTTTGACCTCATCAAGCTCACGTCGAAGAAGCATCCCAACAGGCTGGTGTCGGCCTATAAGGACAACTGTGCCTTTTTCCGCGGGCCGCGCATTGAGCAATTTGCGCCGGCGACACAGGACAAAGCGGACTTTTTCAGGGTCAGGGACATCGATTCGGTGGTGTCGCTGAAAGCTGAAACACACAATTTTCCGACGACGGTAGAGCCCTTCAACGGGGCGGCAACAGGCAGCGGCGGCGAGATACGCGACAGGATTGCCGGCGGGAAAGGTGGCACAGCCATGGCCGGCACAGCAGTCTACATCACCTCATACCCGCGCCTGGAACCCACGCGGTCATGGGAACAGTATACGGAACCACGGCCATGGCTCTATCAGACTCCCGAGGAGATATTGATAAAAGCATCCAATGGCGCCAGCGATTTCGGCAATAAATTCGGCCAGCCTCTCATTTGTGGCAGCTTGCTGACCTTCGAACATTTTACCGCACTGAAGAAATATGGCTATGATAAGGTCATCATGCTGGCAGGCGGTATAGGACATGCCAGATATGAAGATCATGAAAAGGATGCGCCGGGTGCGGGCGATAAGATCATCGTGATGGGCGGTGACAACTACCGCATTGGCATGGGCGGCGGCGCCGTATCATCTGTTGCAACAGGCGAGTATGGCAACCAGATCGAGCTGAATGCCGTGCAGCGCTCTAATCCCGAGATGCAGAAGAGGGTATACAATGCAATCAGGGCTCTGACAGAATCGGACCACAACCCTATTGTGTCGATACATGACCATGGCGCCGGCGGTCACCTGAACTCCCTGTCGGAACTTGTCGAAAAAACAGGCGGCACGATAGATCTGTCTAAGTTGCCTGTCGGCGACCCTACGCTGTCGGCAAAAGAGATCATCGGCAATGAATCGCAGGAACGTATGGGCCTTGTCCTGAAAAGTGAAGATGTAGACCTATTGAAACATATAGCCGAACGGGAACGGGCGCCCATATATGTTGCCGGTGAGGTGACGGGTGATCAAAAATTTGTCATTGAGGACAAGGTGACACATCAGAAACCTCTGGATCTCAAGTTGGACGACATGTTCGGCAAGCCACCCAAAACTATCATCACGGATATCGATTGCAATATTCCTTTTGATGAAGTTGAATATGATCCTTCCTGTCTTGAGAAATACCTTGAAGATGTGTTACAGCTGGAAGCTGTGGCTTGCAAGGACTGGCTAACCAACAAGGTGGACCGGTCGGTCACGGGCAAGGTAGCCCATCAACAGACAGCGGGTGTGGTGCAACTGCCTGTCGGCAACCTCGGCGCGGTGGCGCTGGATTACCAGGGTGAAAAGGGTATTGCAACATCTCTTGGCCATGCATCTGTTGCCGGTCTCGTCCACGCTGTCAGTGGCGCCCGCCTCTCCATTGCCGAAGCTCTCACCAATCTGGTATGGGCGCCGGTGGACGATGGACTTAAAGGCATTTCGCTCAGCGCCAACTGGATGTGGCCGGCTAAAAATGCAGGCGAAGATAAACGCCTGTATGATGCCGTAAAAGCTGTCAGCGACTTCGCCATTGCACTGGGTATTAACATTCCCACAGGAAAGGACTCCCTGTCGATGACACAAAAATATCCGGGCGGACAGGTCGTCATTGCTCCGGGAACAGTGATCATCACTGCCGCCGGCGTGGTGAAAGATGTCAGAAAAATCATCAGCCCGGTATTAAAAGATGAGCCGGATTCGGTGATGATCTATATTGATTTTTCACGCGACAGTTACCATCTGGGTGGCAGCAGCCTGGCACAGGTAGTTAATAAGCCGGGCAGGACTGCGCCGACAGTGGCTGATGCCGGCTACTTTTCAAGGGCTTTCCAGGCTATACAACACCTCATTGATATAGAGATGATCCATGCGGGCCATGATATCTCAGCAGGAGGCCTGATCACTACCCTGCTCGAAATGACCTTTACCAGTAATCACATCGGAATGGATATTGACCTTACAGGGATCGGGGAAAAGGATACCATCAGGCTACTATTCAGTGAAAATCCTGGCATTATCATCCAGGTCAGTAAAGATTCCAGTGCCTGTGACTATCTGGAAAAAGAAGGCATAGAATTTCATATTATCGGTAAATCTGTTATGAATCGCCGTTTGGCTGTGATTCATGGCGACAGGAACTATTCATTTGATATCGACTCTCTGCGTGATATCTGGTTTAAGACATCATATCTGTTCGACCGCCGGCAATGCGGCCCTGAGCTGGCTCTGAAACGTTACAGCAACTATAAAAAGCAGGTGTTGGATTTTAACTTCCCAGCTCATTTTACCGGGAAGGCAAGCCAATACGGTATAGACCTGAAACGCAGGTCACCATCAGGCATCAAGGCTGCAATCATCCGCGAAAAGGGTGTCAATGGCGACCGCGAGATGGCCTGGTCGTTGTATATGGCCGGCTTTGACGTGAAAGATATCCACATGACCGACCTTGTCGCCGGCAGGGAAACCCTTAAGGATATCCGGTTCATTGTTTTTGTCGGGGGCTTTTCCAACTCCGATGTCCTGGGCTCGTCGAAGGGATGGGCCGGTGCATTCTTGTACAATGAAAAAGCGAAAAAAGCCCTGGAAGATTTTTACAACCGGAAAGATACGCTGAGTCTGGGCATCTGCAATGGCTGCCAGCTCATGATGGAACTTGGGCTGATCCATTCGAACAGTGCGCCAAAGCCTCGTATGCTATTGAATGCCTCCGGCAAGTTCGAGTCGGCATTTCTTGGTGTCACTATTCACGAAAATCATTCTGTCATGCTGGGTTCGCTGGCCGGCAGCCGCTTGGGTATCTGGGTGGCACACGGTGAAGGACAATTTGAATTCCCGCAAGGTGAGCACTTATATAATATTCCTGTCAAATTCACTTATCCTGAATATCCCGGCAATCCAAATGGCTCGATGTATGCAGCGGCGGCTATATGCTCTGATGACGGCAGACATCTGGCCATGATGCCGCATATCGAACGGGCCATGCTCCCCTGGCAATGGGCTTATTATCCCGGTGACAGGAAAAAGGATGAAATATCCCCCTGGACAGAAGCCTTTGTGAATGCCAGGGAATGGTTGAAATCAAAACGGTAAAGCATGAGTATACACATACACGCTGCGAAAACAGATGTTGCACCCACTGTCCTGCTGCCCGGCGATCCGCTGCGGGCTAAGTTCATAGCCGAAAATTATCTTGAAAATCCTGTTTGTTATAACCAGGTCCGCGCCATGTACGGTTATACTGGAACATATAAAGGGAAAAAAGTGTCGGTGCAGGGCACAGGCATGGGCATCCCATCGGTGGCCATCTATACCCATGAGCTCATCTGCGATTATGGTGTGCATAACCTGATACGCGTGGGTTCCTGTGGTACTATACAGCCTAAAATTGGTCTCAGGGATGTCATCCTGGCCATGGCGGCGTCCACCGACTCCAACTTCAACATGCAGCGCTTCCGCAACATGGATTATGCCCCAACAGCCAGCTTCGCCCTTCTTAGAAAAGCATGGGATTATGCCGTTACGCATAATATAAAAGTCACTGTCGGGAATGTACTGACATCCGACATCTTTTATTATGAAGACGGACAGTCGGATCCTTTTAACATATGGCGAGACTACGGCGTGCTGGTGGTGGAAATGGAAACCACCGCACTCTACACCATCGCCGCCCGCCACGGCGTGAATGCCCTTTCTATTCTGACCGTCAGCGACAATATTGCTATTGGAGAAAAGTCAACCACAACGGAAAGGGAAACAGCTTTCAGGGAAATGATTGAAATTGCGCTGGAAATAGCGGAATGATTCAGTGATCAATGATCAATGATCAGTAATAGCCCAGGCCAGCGTAATTTTCTTTCATAAAAAATAATGCAATGTGTTGTTCTATATTTTTTTTTAACTTACGCTCCTTTTTCGAAACCCCATGTAACCAAAATCTAATTCTATGGAAGTAACCAGGATTTTTGATTTGTTACCCCATTATAAAGAGAAATTCACCCCTAAAGATGATACGCTGGCAGGCAAAGAAGATGGAAAATGGATGAAATATACGATCGGTGATTATATCGATTTTGCAGATAGCCTCAGTTATGCTTTCCTGTCTCTTGACGTGGAAAAGGGTGACCGGATAGCCACCATCAGCAACAATAGACCGGAGTGGAATTTCCTTGATATGGGCATATTGCAGATGGGAGCCATTCATGTGCCTATTTATCCCACCATCAGCGAAGCGGATTATAAATATATACTGAATCATGCCGAAGTCAAATACGTGTTCATTTCAGGCAAGGAAATACTCCGTAAGATCGAGCATATCCTGCCTGACATTCCTTCTTTAAAAGGCGTCTACGCTTTCAGGAAGACTACGGACTTGAAACACTGGAGTGAACTGGTCGAACTGGGCAGGCAAAACCAGCAGCCTGGCAAGCTGGAGGAAATTAAAAAGAGCATCACCCCTGATGATGTGGCCACGTTGATCTATACATCCGGCACCACAGGCCAGCCCAAGGGTGTTTTACTCTCACATAATAATCTGATCAGCAATTTTAAAGCGGTATATCACATTTTTCCCGTTGATGAATTCTGTAAAGCACTCAGTTACCTGCCATTGTGTCATGTTTATGAAAGGCTGGTCAATTATACCTGCCATTATAAGGGGACATCAATTTATTATGCTGAAAACTTCGGTACCATCGTCGATAACATCAAAGACATCAGGCCGCACATTGTCACAACTGTTCCGCGCCTTCTGGAAAAGATTTATGATACCATTATTGCCAGGGGATTGAAATTAAAAGGATTGAAGCGGATGATTTTCTTCTGGGCTGTTCACCTTGGATTACAGTTTGAACCGGATAGTGCTAATGGATGGTACTATGAGATGCGTTTAAAACTGGCTAACAAACTTGTTTTCAGCAAATGGAGGGAAGCCCTTGGCGGCAGGTTCAGGGTCATCGTATCGGGAGGTGCTGCCTTGCAACCACGCCTGGCACGTATATACACTGCTGCCGGAATACCCGTTCTGGAGGGATATGGCCTGACGGAAACGTCACCGGCCATCACTGTAAATGATCTGGTAAAAGGTGGCCGTAAGTTCGGAACAGTGGGACCTGTGATCAAAGATGTACAGGTCAGAATTGCCGATGATGGAGAGATCCTTTGTAAAGGCCCGAATGTGATGATTGGGTATTATAAGGAACCGGGAATGACACGTGAAGCTGTCGATCAGGAAGGTTGGTTTCATACCGGAGACTTGGGAGTTATTGAGGATGGGAAATTTCTTAAGATTACCGGAAGGAAAAAAGAAATTTTCAAAACATCTTTTGGGAAATACATCAGCCCACAACCGATAGAAAATAAATTCAAGGAATCACCATTCATCGACAGCCTGGTGGTCATCGGTGAAAATCAGAAGTTTGCTGCTGCCCTCATCGTTCCCGATTTCGAACACCTGAAGTCATGGTGCAGGATTAAAGGCATCGATTATACCACAAACGAAGACATCATCAAGCTGCCTGTGATAAAAAAACGATACCAGGTAGAGGTTGAAAAATTCAACAGTTTTTTTGGCGCTACAGAGCATATAAAAAAATTTGAATTACTCGACCACGAATGGTCAGTCGAATCGGGCGACCTCACAGCTAATCTTAAGTTAAAAAGAGAGCTGATCTGTGAAAAATAT
Organism: Bacteroidota bacterium; assembly: GCA_026391695.1. Taxonomy (NCBI): domain Bacteria; kingdom Pseudomonadati; phylum Bacteroidota; species Bacteroidota bacterium. The sequence continues at coordinate 39,255 of JAPLDP010000088.1, read as the reverse complement.
AAAGATATCATTGCCAGGATATTCAATATTTCAGACGACCTTTAATCTCATCATCACCCAAAATATCATCTATGACCAACATGACGCGAATTTTTGATCTGCTGGATCAATACCGGCAACAGTATATCGGCAAGACAGATGCTCTGTTGCACAAGGAAAATGGAGAATGGAAAAAGTTTTCCGCATCCGATTACGTGTCAATTGTCGACCAGGTGAGCACAGGTTTGCTTTCGCTGGGGATAAAGAAAGGCGACACCGTAGCCACCATCCTTAATAACAGTCCTTTCTGGAATTTCTTCGATATGGGGCTCATGCAGATCGGAGCTATACAGGTGCCTGTTTACCCGACCATCAGCGCCGACAATTTCAAATATATTTTCAACGAGGCAGAAGTCAAACTGATCGTCGTTTCCAACATGGATATTTACAGCAGGATACAAGGGGTGTTGAAAGATGTTCCGACATTAAAAGACGTGTACTCTATTGATGCGATCGATGGTCTGAGGAACTGGAAGGAATTACTCACCACCGGAACGGAAGAAGACTATGCCTTACTTAAGCAGATAAAACAAGGTATCCTCCCCGGTGACCTGGCTACCATCATTTATACTTCCGGAACAACAGGGCGGCCTAAAGGAGTAATGCTCTCACACTGGAATTTTATCACCAACTTCCTGGCGCTGTCAGAGATTTTGAAAGACAACATGGTGGATCATGCGCTGAGTTTTCTGCCACTTTGCCATGTGTATGAACGCATACTCAATTATATGTACCAGAATAATGGCATAACCATCCACTATGCCGAAAGTATCGATAAGCTGGGCGATTATATCCGCGAGGTACACCCTGAAATTTTCTGTGCCGTGCCCAGGGTCATCGAGAAGTCATTTAACAGGATCATGGCAAAAGGCAGGGACCTGAAAGGCTTGAAGAGATTAATCTTCTTCTGGGCTGTTAATCTCGGTTATAAATATGAGCTGAATAATGCCAATGGCTGGTGGTATCATTTTAAATTGAAAATAGCCGACCGTCTGGTCTTTTCCAAGTGGCGCCAGGGCTTGGGAGGGAAGCTGGACACTATCGTTTCGGGCGGCGCCACACTGCAGATGCGTCTGGCCAAAGTATTCCGTGCTGCCGGAATTAAGGTGATGGAAGGCTATGGTCTCACCGAAACATCGCCAGTTATTGCGGTTTCGAACTTTAAACCTGATGGTGTGAAGTTCGGCACTGTCGGGTATCCCCTTCCCGGCGTCGAGGTCAGAATTGCCTTCGACGGCGAAATCCTCTGCAAAGGGCCCAATATCATGCTGGGCTATTTTAAACATCCTGATGAAACTAAAAAGGTGATTGACACTGACGGATGGTTTCACACCGGTGATATCGGTGCCTTTGAAGATGGTAGATACCTGAAAATTACCGACAGGAAGAAAGAAATGTACAAGACATCCGGTGGTAAGTATGTCGCTCCGCAGGTTGTAGAAAATAAATTCAAGGAATCGCCATTTATTGAGAATGTCCTTGTCATTGGTGAGAACCGCCACTTTACCTCAGCCATTCTCATTCCGAATTTTGAACATCTCCGCTCCTGGTGCCGTGTTAAGGAGATAACATACACCACCGACAGCGATGCCATTCATAATCAACGTATCATTGCCAGGATACAACGCGAAGTGGATGAAACCAATGAAAAGCTTGACAAGACTGAGCAGGTCAAAAAATTTGAATTGCTCGATAAACCATGGACAGTAGAAGATGGCGATCTTTCACCTACACTCAAATTGCGCCGGAATTACCTGGAGGGAAAATACAGGGATCTGATCGAAAGGATGTATGCATCAGCCGGCGAATGACGCTAGTGCAATATCTTGTAAACCAGCTCTTTCAGAAGACCGCCATCCGGGGTAGTCACATTATCAACTCCCTTTGATTTAAGATCATATTCCCTCAAGAGGGAGATGACTGTCGTTATTTTAGCAGGGGAATAGTTTTGTGCCGCATTGGAGTAATCCTGTACAAAAAAGGGATTGACCGACAGCGCTGTCGCCACAGCATTCTTTGATTTGTCGGCCAGGTGATGATACATCAGAACCTTGATAAAGAAACCGTACAGAATGGATACCACTTTGACCAGCGGATTATCTTTTTCATTGGCTGCAAAATAATTGATGATCTGGTTGGCTTTTAAGATATTTTTGTTGCCCAGTGCCTTCTGCAGTTCAAAAACATTGTAGTCTTTGCTGATGCCAATATGTTGTTCGATATGGTCTTCGGTGATCTGTGTCGGCGCCGGTATGTTGATCAGAAGTTTTTCCAGTTCATTTACAATCCGGGTAAGGTCAGTGCCGAGGTATTCGGTTAACAATATGGCTGCTTTTGGCGTAATGGTGAAACCTTTTTGCTGCAGGTACGCACGGATCCAGTCAGGTATTTTATCTTCATAGAGCCTGAAGGATTCAAAAAAGATCCCGTTCTTTTCCACCGCTTTGAATAAACTCCGCCGTTTATCGATCTTCCTGTATTTATAACAGATGACAAGAACAGTTGATTTCAAAGGATTTTCAATATAGGACTGGAGGTCTTCAACTTTACGTATATCCTGGGCTTCTTTGACGATCACCACCTGGTGGCTGGCCATCATCGGATATCTTTTAGCTATGGATATGATACTCTCCGCATCGTTGTCGTGGCCATACAGGATGGTTTGGTTGAATGCCTTTTCGTCCTCTGCCAGAACATGTTCTTCGATATAATCCGAGATTTGGTCAATGAAATAAGGCTCCTCGCCGCATAAAAAATATACCGGGTGGTAGATCTTTTTATTCAGATCGGTCATTATTTGGGGAAAGTTCATTGGGACATGGTTCTATTTGGGTTTCAAGTTTCAGGTTCCAGGTTCCAGGTTTCAGGTTCCAGGTCACGGGTTCCAGGTCACGGGTCTCAGGTTACGGGTCTCAGGTCACTTAAAGACGCTAAAATATATAAAAACCTGCAACTTGCCACCTGAAACCTGCCACCTGAGACCTGCCACCAGGCCTATATCAGACATATTAAAATCTCAAATGCTTCACCGTCATCCCGTTATTTATCAGTTGTCTTAAAGAATCCACACCGATTTTCAGGTGCAGTTCGACAAAATTTTCTGATACATGCATATCGCTTTTTTCCGTTTTGATACCTGATGATATCATGGGTTGATCAGAGACGAGGAGCAGGGCGCCAGTGGGGATTTCATTGGCGAAACCCACGATGAAGATCGTGGCTGTTTCCAGGTCGATGGCCATGCATCGGGTTTTCCGCAGTTGTTTTTTGAAGGCGTCATCATGTTCCCACACCCTGCGGTTTGTCGTGTACACTGTTCCTGTCCAGTAGTCATGCTGATACTCGCGGATGGTTGTTGAAATGGCTTTTTGCAGGCTGAAGGCAGGAAGAGCGGGCACCTCAGGCGGAAAGTAATCATTGGATGTACCTTCACCACGAATAGCTGCAATAGGAAGAATGAGGTCTCCCAGCTGATTTTTCTTTTTCAGTCCGCCACATTTACCCAGGAAAAGGCATGCCAGTGGTGAAACAGCCCCGAGCAGATCCATGACTGTGGCTGCATTGGCACTACCCATGCCGAACTTGATAATCGTGATATCACCGGCAGTAGCGCTCGGCATCGACCTGTCCATTCCCTGTATGGGCACATTGTACCATTCGGCAAAAAGTTCCAGGTATTGACTGAAATTAACTAATATGATATATTTTCCGAACTCTTCAAGCTTAGTTGCCGTATAACGTGGAAGCCAGTTTTTAACAATATCTTCTTTGGTCTTCATGCGATGAATGAATATGTCGCAAAATTAACCATTTATGATTGCATGAACCACACAGGAAGCATATTTTGGCATGAATAGTTTGAAACATTTGCAGGTTGGTTAACAAGAAGTAAATAAATCAGATGGCCCATTTTCCGTTTTACAGGCAGCTTGACGCGATGGACTGCGGTCCGACGTGCCTTAGGATGATTGCAAAATATTACGGGAAGGACTATTCCCTGCAGACATTACGTGACCGCAGCTATCTGACACGCGAAGGTGTGTCGTTGCTGGGCACCAGCGATGCAGCCGAATCCATAGGATTTCGCACACTGGGAGTGCGCATCAGCTTTAAAAAGCTGGCTGACGAGGCACCACTGCCGGTCATTGTCCATTGGCATCAACGCCATTTTATCGTCGTTTACAAGATAAAAAAGAATATCGTCTATTGTGCCGATCCGGCATACGGTCTTATAAAATATTCCGCTGAAGAATTTAAACGTGGATGGATAAGCACACGGAAAGATGAAGAAGAGCAGGGTGTATGCCTGCTATTGGAACCCTCGCCCGACTTTTATGCCGCCGAGGATGAGAAAATCAACAAGAAAACCTTCAGCTTTTTATTCTCATACCTGAAACCATATCGAAAATTCTTCACACAGCTTATCCTTGGAATCTTACTCGGAAGCCTACTTCAGCTTATATTCCCCTTCCTCACCCAAGCCATCGTCGACATTGGTATTAACAACCAGGACCTGAGCTTTATAACACTGATACTTATCGCCCAGCTTGTCCTTTTTATCAGCCAGACATCGGTGGAATTTATCCGTGGATGGATATTATTACATATCAGCACCCGTGTGAACATATCATTAGTATCCGACTTTCTGATAAAGCTGATGAAACTGCCTATCGGATTTTTTGATACCAAGATGGTGGGCGACCTCATGCAGCGCATCAGCGATCAAAAGCGCATTGAAACATTCCTGACAGGTTCGTCACTGAATATCATATTTTCAACCTTCTCATTCATCATCTTCGCCTTTGTTCTGGCCATATACAGCATGAAGATATTTGCCATCTTCCTTATTGGAAGCATCCTTTATGTGGTGTGGGTTTACCTGTTCATAAAAAAACGCCGTGAGCTGGACTATAAGCGTTTTGCCCAACTGGCTGAAAATCAAAGCAATATTATCCAGCTCATCAATGGTATGCAGGAGATCAAGCTGAATAATTGTGAAAAACAAAAACGGTGGGAATGGGAGAGGATACAATCAAAGATTTTTAAGATCAACATCAAAGGCTTAACCATCAATCAGTACCAACAGGCGGGAGCCGGATTCCTGAACCAGCTGAAGAATATCCTTATCACTTTCATAGCAGCCAAATGTGTTGTTGACGGCAGCCTGACCCTTGGCATGATGGTGGCTGTTCAGTATATCATTGGCCAGCTTAACAGCCCCATAGAGCTGATGATCAGCTTTATGAGGTCGGCGCAGGATGCTAAAATAAGCCTTGAACGTCTCGGCGAGATACATCAGAAAGATGATGAGGAGACCCCTGCCGAAAGCCGTATTACCATCATCCCTGAAAATAAATCTATTGATATCGCAGATCTCTCTTTCCAGTATGAAGGACCGCATTCACCTCATGTGCTGAAGGATATTAGCATGAGTATACCGGAGAAAAAGGTGACCGCTATTGTGGGGCCGAGCGGCAGCGGTAAAACAACGCTTATCAAACTGTTGCTGGGTTTTTACAGGCCGGTGACAGGTGAAATAAAAGTGAGCGATGTCAGGCTCAGTAACCTGAGTAACCACATGTGGCGCTCCACCTGCGGTGTGGTCATGCAGGATGGCTTTATTTTCTCCGACAGCATCGCCAGCAATATTGCCATAGGTGATGAATATATCGACAAGGAGAAACTGCTTTATGCTGTAAAAGTGGCCAATATTCAGGATTTTATCGAGACATTACCTTTGGCATATAACACGAAGATAGGTGCTGAAGGGACCGGGCTGAGCCAGGGACAGAAACAGCGTATCCTGATAGCCAGGGCAGTATATAAAAATCCCGACTACCTGTTTTTTGATGAGGCTACCAATGCTCTCGATGCCAATAATGAAACCGTCATCATGAATAACCTGCAGAACTTCTTTGTTGGCAAGACCGTTGTCATTGTTGCACATCGCCTCAGCACCGTGAAAAATGCCGATCAGATCGTGGTGATCGACAAAGGCCGCATTTTGGAACAGGGTACTCATGAGGATCTGGTTAAGAATCGCGGGGCATACTATTTTCTGATTAAAAATCAATTGGAGCTGGGCAGTTAATGAACTCTGATAAATCACAAAATACGAAACGCATAGAGTTGCGCAGCGAGGAGATCGAAGAGATCCTCGGGAGACCGCCACGGAGACTCCTGCGTATAGGTATTACACTGATATTCATCGTGATCGTAGCTATCCTCACAAGCAGCTGGTTTTTTAAATATCCTGATTTTATCACCGCCTCTGTCGAGGTGACTTCTGAAAATCCCCCTGCCTTTCTGGCTGCCCGCGTAAATGGAAAGATCGAAAAACTCCTTGTAACCGATGAACAACCTGTCAGTAGTGGCGATGTCCTGATCATTATTGAAAATCCTGCCAATTATCAGGATGTTTTTCAACTGAAACAGAGCCTGGGAAAATTCAGGGACTTCCTGAACGGTTTTCATACAGCGGTCATTGATACCAGCATGTTCCACAAGGATTATATACTCGGTGGAATTCAAACCTATTACGGTGTACTGGTCACTAAATATGAAGAGTACATGCATTTTCTCAGGTTGGATTATTACACTAAGAAAATCCAGTCACTCAGGCAGGAGCTGAGCATGCACAATATGTATTACGAACGGCAGTACCGTCAGAAGGTCATCCTGGAAGAGGACTTTGCTCTTATGGAGAAGGAATACAACAGATATCTTAGGTTATACGACAGCGCTGCCGTATCTGTATCCGTTCTGGAAAAAGTCAGAAGTGATTACCTTGGGAAACAGCTGGCATTTGAAGAAGCCAGAACCAACCTGGCCAACATAAAAATAAACATATCCAGGCTGGAGCAAAATATTCTGGATCAGCAGTTACAGCAAGAGCAGAAACGGTCGGAATTACAGCTGGCCGTTAAGGAAGCTTATGAAACACTCACAGGGGAGATTGATGTGTGGGAAAAGGATTATATTTTGAAATCTCCAATTGAGGGAATAGTCACTTTCAATAAATACTGGAATGAAAATCAAAATGTTGAAGAGGGTGAAGAGGTGATGGCCGTGGTACCAGCACAGGAAAGCCGTATCATCGGGAAGCTGGAGCTGAACACACGGGGAGCCGGCAAGGTGAGATCAGGACAGACTGTCAACATCCGGTTCAATAATTACCCATATATGGAATTCGGAATGGTCAAAGGCCGCATTGATAATATGTCGATGGTCCCATCGGATAAGGACTTCTATCTTGTTGAGGTGTCTTTTCCTGAGGGATTGATCACAAATTACGGGATCAGACTCGACTTCAGCCAGAAAATGCTTGGACAGGCCGAAATTGTCACCGATGATATCCCGTTGCTGGTGCGCATCATTCAGCCTCTCAAGTCATTGCTGAAGAACCGTTCCTTCAGGCAAATACCTGAAAAATCCCCGGACAAGACGGTCACCCCCCATGATTAAGCTGAATCTCCCCTCATATCAACCCAGATATCAGGAATTCAGGGATACACAGAAAATTTTCGACCCTGTCCGGAAAAAATATGTCCTTCTCACCCCGGAAGAATGGGTGAGGCAACATGTTCTGAATTACCTGCTCATTTATAAGAAAGTTCCCGGTTCCCTTATTGCCGTTGAAAAGAAATTGATGATAAACCAGATACTGAAACGAACCGACATCGTCGTTTACAATAATCTGACCATGCCGGTCATGCTGGTTGAATGCAAATCACCGAATGTAAAGATCAACCAGGATATATTTGATCAGGTTGTACGATACAATCTGTCGCTGAAGGTTAAATATGTCATGGTGACAAACGGCCTGGAACACTATTGTTGCAGGATGGATTACGAGAATCAATCCTGGGCATACCTTACCGAAATTCCCGATTATTCAGCCTGGTGATCTTGTGTCAGATATCTTTTATCAGCTCCAGGAATCGTTTATAGGGTATAGCCAGGAGGCTTTCAGCATGAAAGGCTCCGTTAGCCTGGCTGATCATCGACACTTTCGTCGCAATTTCTTCATTGGGTGCTTCATAAATATCCAGAAAATCGTATTGGCCGAGAATGGCATAATGTGATATGAATTTCACTTCCGGACATTTTTTTCTCACCTGTTCAAGCCAGTTTCTGCCAAGCTTGGCCCTGTCTTTCATTTGCGACAGGACTTCAGGCGATAATTTTGTTAACAAAATATAGGTCGGCATAGTCTCCCTCCTTATAATATTTGGTTGTTTAGTTACATGCTAATATAGTAAAATTCCACGTAGACTTCAAATTTTTTTTCGAATACAATAAAAACTTCAATGTCACTTGAGGAAGCTGTCTTATAAATTCGTGCAAAAAATATTTTATTTCTTAAAAAAAATTAAATTTGCATACCATAATATTCGTGTAATATGAAAAATACAATCATTCAGATCGGTTTATCGATAATCATCATCCTTTTGGCTTATTTGGTATACAGGAGTGTGATGCAGCCTGTTAGGTTTAACAGGGAAAAAGATATGCGATCGGTACAGGTCGTTCAGGGGCTTAAAGATATCCGGATCGCGGAAATAGCATATAAATCCAAACATAGCAAGTACACATCGAACTTTGACACCCTGCTCGATTTTATAAAAAATGAACAAATCCCTGTCATCAAGATGATTCCGGATCCCAATGATACCACTTTTACCAAGACTATTCTGGATACGATAGGTTATATTCCGGTCTACGATTCGTTATTCTCAAAAAGGGAGGGCTTCAGGATCAATGATCTTCCTGTTATCCCGTTCTCCAGTGGCCAGAAATTCAAGCTTGATGCCGGCGAAATAGAACGAAGCAAAGTGAGGGTGCAGGTCTTTGAAGCGTCAGCCCTGAATGAACAGTTTCTTACCGGACTCAATCCACAGTTGGTCAATAATATGAATGATAAACTCTCATCTACAAACCGGTTTGTGGGCTTAAAAGTCGGTTCTATGATAGAGGTTACAACTGACGGCAACTGGGAGTAGTGATTACTATGCTGTTATGCCGGATTTTTTCACTGAAGATTTTTTCTTTGCTGATGAAACACTGAATCAGGAAAACACCGAAACATGCCGGTTGTCCATCCAGCTGTGTGCGGAGGGACTTGCTTTTTCTATCCTGAATCCTTCTGCCAACCTGTTTTTAGCTGTCGCCCATCATCAGTTTACACCGGGATATAAAAAGTCCTATGCGGAGCAAATCACCAGTTGTATACAGCAGAATCCATGGCTTTCAAAGTCTTATGAAAAGGTTGGGATCATTGCTGAAACCTTGAAATCAACACTGATTCCTGAACCCTTATACATGGAGGAAAAGAAACTGTCCTACCTTACCTTTAACCATGATCTCCTGGCTGACGAAGTAGTGATGGCTGATAAATTATTGAACCTCCAGGCTTATAATATATTTGCCTTGCCCAATGACCTTTTACATTCACTTAAGGAACTCTTCCCCTCCTCCGGCATTCATCACTTTTCGAGCTCGCTGATTGAGATCCTTCTCATGAAATTTAAAAACCTGGATACGGAAGATACTGTTTTTACCTATGTACGTCCATCTTTTTTTGATGTGATGTATCTGAGAAATCAACAGCTGTTTTTTTGCAATTCATTTAAATACAGTACCAAAGAGGATTTGATTTACTATCTCATTTTTGTTTTTGAACAATTGAAAATGAATCCCGAGAAGGTCCAGTTAAAGATTATGGGTGAAATTTCAAAAGAAGATGCTGTGTTTGAAATGCTGTTCAGATATATCCGTCATATTGAATTCATTGATAGGAATGAGGACTTTGTTTACAGCCATGTCTTTGACAGTTTGCCAAAACATAGTTACTATAATTTATTAAACTTTCATTTGTGCGAATTATAAGCGGAAAATTCAAAGGGCGCAGGATCATCCCTCCAAACAATCTTCCTGTTCGTCCTACAACTGATCAGGCTAAGGAGGCTCTGTTCAATATCCTGTCGAATTCGTTCGACTTTGAAAACGGTAAGGTGCTCGATCTGTTTGCCGGTACAGGCGGCATATCGCTGGAATTTGCCTCCCGTGGATGCCCTGATGTCACCTCGGTGGAACTCCATTTCAAATGTTCCCAATTCATTAAAACTATGTCATCGGCTTTGGATATCAGGAGCATCAGAGTGATCAGAACAGATGTGTTCCGGTATATAAAATCGTCGAAGGGAAAATTCGATCTTATTTTTGCCGATCCTCCCTATGACCTGGCAGGGCTGGAAACCATTCCAGAAAAAGTTTTTAAAGCCGCCATTCTGAATGAAGGCGGCATATTGATACTTGAACATCCCAAAGGCTTTGACTTTACAGGACACCCTTGTTTTACGGATATGCGCCGCTATGGGCATGTAAACTTCTCATTTTTTATGAAAAGCTCAACCACAAATACTGATCATTGATCATTGAAATCCACCTCTTCTGGCACGAAAGGTCTCGCATCACCTCCATTTCTCAATATGTCCCTCACAATGGAAGAATTCAATGCTGTGTATTCGGATGCCGTCAGCAGAAATACTGTTTCGATATCAGGATCTATCTGTTTATTGATCTGCCCGATACTGCGCTCAAATTCAAAATCCGCAGATGTCCTTAGTCCACGCAGAATATATCTGGCCTTTACTTTTTTGCAGAAAGTGACTGTCAGCCCTTTATAACTTGTAACCGAAATGGTCGGGTATTTCTCAAAGACTTTTTTAATCCAGAGCATTCTCTTTTTCAAAGGAAAGTACTGCGACTTTTCGGTATTTTCCCCGACAGCGATGATGATTTCATCAAAAAGAGGAACAGCCCTTTTAATGATGTTTTCATGACCTTTTGTGATGGGATCAAAAGATCCTGGAAAGACAACGATTTTTTTCATGGATGGGATTTTAGACAAAATTAATAAATCCATTTTTTCCGCATGATTTTATATTTTTGTTGCAATAAAATCATTGAGTGATTTTAAAGTAAGCATGATGGACCGAAGAGTAGATATTTCCACTAAAGTAAGCGGCTACCTGCTGCAGATCAAGGCTGTTAAGCTGAGCCTAAAGGAGCCATTTACATGGGCCTCCGGAATCAAATCGCCTGTTTATTGCGATAACCGCATCACATTGTCATATCCGAAAATCAGGACATATATACGCCAATCGTTCGTTAACGTGATCAATGAAGAATTTGGAACCATCGACCTGATAGCGGGTGTAGCCACAGGTGCTATTGCCCAGGGTGCGCTGGTGGCGCAGGAACTGGGGCTGCCCTTTGTTTATGTGCGATCGGAGAAGAAAACGCATGGTCTCAGCAATGTCATTGAAGGTCATGTGGAATCCGGCCAGTCCGTCGTCGTCGTTGAAGACCTGGTATCTACCGGCAGCAGCAGCCTTCATGCTGTTCAGGCCCTGCGTGAGGCAGGCTGCAGCGTCAAAGGAATGGTCGCCATCTTTACTTATGGCCTTAAAAAAGCACTAGATAATTTTGCGAGCGAGAACTGCAAACTCATCACACTGACAAATTACAGTGATCTTATCGATAAAGCCCTGGAAGAAAATTACATCAGACCTGACGACCTGAAAACCCTAAAAAAATGGTGCGAGGATCCGGAAAAATGGGGACAGCCCGTATAGAATGACAATTTCAGGGCATGCTCATCACCACACCACGAACCAATTTTCTGAATATCTTGGTAAACAGGCTCAAAGAGATTTGTGAAAGACAGGTTTAACCACCGGTAAAAATAAATTCAATTTCTTTCTGATGACAGGTAAGTTTCTGACCATCGGAGCATTCAATCATGAGCCGTCCAAACTCATCCATACCTGTAATTTTGGCATGAATGTGCCTCTCATGGTAACGGTATGGATGAAAACGGCCATAACGGTACAAATGCTTCAGATAGTCACCATCCAGTTTTTCCAACTCCCCATGTATTAGTTGCATATATCGTTTATTCAGATCATTACACAAAAGTTCCAGGCAGTCGTTCAGGTCATGATGCTGGCCGGTTATCATTTGTAATGACACAGGATTGGGGGCATCACCCCTGAAATGTAATTGGTTTATGTTGTAACCGATGCCTGCGACAGCATAAAGAAATGTATTCCCAATGATGGCATTATTGATCAGTATACCGGCAACCTTCCGGTCGCCAATGTAAAGGTCATTGGGCCATTTGATATGTATAGCCGACATGTTAATGAAACGGGTAGTGAAATCAAACAGTCCAAGCGCTATGACTTTATTCAACAGGAACTGGTTTTCGGCAGGGATGCATGTCGGATACAGGATGATGCTGAATGTCAGATTCATATTGACTTCACTTTCCCAGATATTCTGTTCCTGCCCCTTACCTGCAAACTGATTTCCAGCAACAATGACAGTCCCTTCGGTTAGCAACTCCTTTTCAAGTAAAGAGAGGGCGTACCTGTTGGTCGAATCAACCTCCTCAATTTCAAAGATTTTCCGGCCTATTACTTGTTTCGGTGATTCCATGTCATACAGTCTCACATGCAAAGGTAGTGATCTTTATGGTACAGATTTTGCGCATAGACACTCTCCTGTTCAAATGACAGTCATCTGGAACTAACATTCAACAGATTATTAATTATTAATTTCAATTTCTCCCCTGTCTTTGAACAAAATACATGTCTGGTAAGTTAATAATTACGTAACTTTGCAAATAAACCGGATAGAAAAACATGGCCAGAGGCAAGAAAAATAATGAAACCGGAAGTTTAGTGGAAGCTGTTGTTGAAGCGATTTACAAAAGAAAAGGCCGGAATATCTTAGGCCTCAATCTTGAAAAGATTCCCAACGCTGTTTGCAAGTACTTCATCATTTGTGATGGCACATCCATAACGCAGGTATCTGCAATAGCCGAAAGCATCGATGGCGAAGTTAAAAAAAAACTTGGTGTCGATCCCTGGCACAGTGAAGGCTATGAAAACGCAGAATGGATATTGCTTGACTACGTGGATGTTGTCGTACATATCTTCCAGGAAAAGACCAGGTCTTTTTACCGGCTTGAAGAACTTTGGGCAGATGCAAAAATGAAAAAATACCGGTCTGAAGAGTGATTTTATTCCCTTAACTTTAAAAATGAATTAGAGAGGACATAATGGCAGAAGATAATAATCCGCAAGGTTTACAAAAAAATAAAAGCACCAAGCCGAAGTTCAGCTTTTATTGGATTTATGCCATACTGGCGATAATATTTTTTGGCACGTATTTCATCAATTTCCAGGGTGATGCCAAAGAGATTGACCAGGGCCAGCTGAAGAAGATGTTGGAAAGCCAGGATGTGGAAAAGATTGTGGTGATCAACAAGGAGTATGCTGAGATTTATATCAGGAAAGAAAAGCTGAATGAATCTCCATATAAGGATCTGAAATCCACCGGATTCAGAGGCCCGGCCTACCAGTATAAATATACATTCACCTCTCCTGAGACATTTGAGGAGTTTGTTCTTAAGACACAGGAAACCCTGCCAACCCCGATTTATATAACCAACAAGACCAAACGCAATTGGGGAGGCGATATACTCGGATGGTTGCTCCCTATTGGCCTGCTGCTCGTAGCATGGATATTCATCATGCGGATGATGAGCCGCGGAGCCGGTGGTGGAGGCGGCCAGATATTTAATATAGGCAAGTCCAAAGCGAAATTATTCGACAGGGATACCACCGTAGCTATTAATTTCAATGATGTTGCCGGACTGGAAGAGGCCAAAGTGGAGGTGATGGAAATAGTGGATTTTCTGAAAAATCCCTCAAGGTATACTGAGCTGGGGGGTAAAATTCCTAAAGGTGCTTTACTCGTTGGTCCTCCGGGGACGGGTAAAACCCTGCTGGCCAAAGCGGTGGCGGGAGAAGCCAAAGTGCCTTTTTTCTCCATTTCAGGTTCTGACTTTGTTGAAATGTTCGTTGGCGTCGGCGCATCGAGAGTCAGAGACCTCTTCAAGCAGGCAAAAGAAAAAGCGCCATGTATCATCTTCATTGACGAAATCGACGCCATAGGCAGAGCCCGCGGGAAAAATCCTATTACCGGCGGCAATGACGAGCGCGAAAGCACCCTGAATCAGCTCCTCACCGAAATGGATGGTTTTGACACCAACACGGGTGTCATCATTCTGGCTGCCACCAACCGCGCCGATATCCTTGACCGTGCCCTGCTCCGCGCCGGACGCTTCGACAGACAGATATACGTTGAACTGCCCGACATTAAGGAAAGGGAGGCAATCTTTAAAGTGCACATGAAACCTTTAAAGCTCGATGATACAGCGAAGGTAGAATTCTTGGCCAAGCAGACACCCGGATTTTCCGGTGCCGATATTGCCGCTGTATGTAATGAATCGGCATTGATTGCCGCACGCAAAGGTAAAAAGATCATCGGCAAACAGGATTTTCTCGATGCTGTTGACCGCATCATCGGTGGTCTTGAAAAACGTAACAAGATCATTTCACCGGAAGAGAAAAAGGTTATCGCCTTTCATGAATCAGGGCATGCGGCTGTGAGCTGGCTTCTGGAGCATGCTCACCCGCTGGTGAAAGTGACCATTGTCCCGCGTGGCAAAGCCCTTGGCGCTGCCTGGTACCTGCCCGAAGAACGCCAGATCACAACGTTTGAACAGATGTTCGATGAAATGACGGCCGTATTGGGCGGACGTGCATCTGAAGAGGTCCATTTCGGAAAAGTGTCAACAGGCGCTCTCAATGATCTCGAAAAAGTGACACGACAGGCATACAACATGGTGGTATACTTCGGCCTGAATGATAAAATCGGAAATATTTCCTATTATGATTCCACCGGTCAGCAGGAATATTCGTTTACTAAACCCTATAGCGAAAAAACTGCCGAAATCATCGACCACGAAGTCAGCAAGCTTGTCGAAACAGCCTATCGCAAAGCTGTTGAACTGATCAGGAAAAATAAAGTAAAGGTCGAAAAATTAGGACAGGTGCTTCTCGAAAAGGAAGTTATTTTCAGCGAAGACCTGGAACGGATTTTCGGAAAACGGCCCTGGGGAAAGGATACAAAAGAGCTTGTAAATGAATCTGTTCCGAAAAGTGAATCGGTGAACCAACCTGCAGAAGTACCTGCAGAATCCGGAAAAGATGAACCCTCAGTGAGCACCACTGACACCCCACTATAAAATAATTTTTATGGAAGATAGCACATCGAAAGAAAAAGTCCTCAAAAGGATTCGTAATGCACTGATTACGAAAACAAATAATCCATTTCCTTCGGTCGACTTTGAATCTTCGGTTTATAATGAAATTGAAGAATCACTCGATGTGGCTTTCGCCCAGGAATTTATCAGTGTATCCGGAAAGTTCGTGTATTGTGAAAATGAAAGGGATCTGCTGGACAATCTGCAGTTTATTGTTAATGAATATAAAGGGAAGAAGGTCTTTTGTCGCGAGGATATTATCAAAGGATATTTGCAGAAAGCTGAAATACCATTCAGTTCAGAGGAAGAGGAGTTTTTAAGTACCTCAATAGGTATCACAGGTTGTGAATATCTGATAGCCCGTCTGGGCAGTGTCATGATTTCTTCGCGGCAACAGTCCGGACGCCGGTTACATGTTTACCCGGAAATTCATATGATCATTGCCTATTCATCACAATTGGTGCCTGATCTTAAACAGGCCTTTCATCAGATGAAGGCCAGGTATGGCGACAAGCTGCCCTCCCTGATCTCCGTGATCACAGGCCCAAGCCGGACAGCAGATATTGAAAAAACTCTCGTTATGGGCGCTCATGGCCCACGCGAATTATACGTATTCCTGGTCGAAGACCAGCAATAAGCAAATTTATGGACCCTGGCTGGATTAAAATTTTCAGTTCCAATCACCTGTGGCAGGTTGAGATCAAGAAAAGCATCCTCAACGATGAAGGGATATCCAGTGTTATCGTGAATAAGAAGGATTCAGCCTACCTGTTCGGTGAATACGAACTATATGTCAGCGTTGAAGACGCATTTATGGCCAAACAATATATCAGTAAAACCGAAAGTGAGTAATTTTTTAATCAGAACCATTACAGGGATAATCTTCGTCATTGTTGTCGTTGGATCCATCATCTGGAAACCATACATCTTCGCCTTGCTTTTTCTGGTTATCACTATCCTCGGGCTACTGGAGTTTTACAGGATTATCAGCTCTGACCAGGTAAAAGTGAATAAAATTTTAGGATTGGCAGGAGGCATCCTGATGTATGTGACGTGTGCACTGGTAGCCAATATGGTCGCAGATACACGGCTACTCCTTATCAATTTGCCTGTGTTATCGGTCATCTGCATTTACGAACTCTACAGGAAATCTACCGCACCATTCACAAACATAGGCTATACTATTCTGGGTATTTTTTATATTGCATTACCATTTTCCCTCTTCAATTTCTTCTTTAATCCTGTGTTGATCACAGGAGCATTTCACTATGAAATTGTTTTGGGATTTTTTGCCATTCTCTGGATTAATGATACTGGGGCATATCTTTCAGGCATGGCACTGGGCCGTCACCGCTTATTTGAACGCATTTCTCCAAAAAAAACATGGGAAGGCAGCATCGGGGGAATGATTTTTAGTTTGATTACAGCCTGGGTTCTATCACATTTTTATCACATCCTATCGCCTGTACAATGGCAAATATATGCATTGATAATCATCATATTCGGAACACTTGGCGACCTTGTGGAATCCATGCTAAAACGCAGTCTCTCACTCAAAGATTCCGGTCATATCTTACCCGGCCACGGAGGAATTCTTGACCGTTTTGATGGTGTACTCATTGCGATTCCGATTTCATTTATATATTTGCTGTACGTTTTACAGATAATTTAATGATGGCAATTCATAAGGAAGGATATAAGATCATACTTACCGTTCTAGCCTTGCTTATTATCGTTTTAGCTGTCATTGAAGTGCTCTTTCCTCAACAGACTTTGGTACATTATATCCTATACGCCGCCGCTTTACTATTTTTCATCGCAGTTGTTCGGTTCTTCAGGGATCCTGTCCGTGAAGTTGTTCCTGATGATCAGCTGATCATCAGCCCTGCCGACGGTATTGTCGTATCCATCAAAGAAGTGGAAGAAAATGAATATTTTAAGGATAAACGTCTTAAAGTGTCCGTCTTTATGTCCGTCTTCAACGTGCATGTTAACTGGTATCCGGTATCAGGTAAAGTCAAGTATCTAAAATACTATCCTGGGAAATACCTTTTCGCCTGGAATCCAAAATCTTCACTCAATAATGAAAGGAATACGTTTGTACTGGAAAATAAATTGGGTAAGGAGGTCATGGTTTGCCAGATAGCGGGCGGTGTTGCGCGTAGGATCGTATATTATACACGGTTGGATAAAGAGGTGAGCCAGGGTGAAGAAATCGGCATCATTAAGTTTGGTTCCCGCGTCGACCTGTTCCTGCCACTGAATACAAAACTGTGTGTCAGCACACGACAGAGAGTCAGGGGAGGACAATCCATCATCGGCCGGTTTACCTGAAAAAAGAGCCCTTTCATTAAAGGATATTTTCCAGCTCACGAAAATCATAAATTTCGAAAATGACCTTTTCATGAGAAGGTTTTCTTTAAGGGACATACCACCACGTAATAATCGGCTATCCTTTCTGCCATAGGAGGATCATGGATGCCAAATACCTCTGGAGTTTAAAGCGAGACCATCAAATATAAAATTTTATGCGTGTGAAAAAAATTCTTGCATTTTGATTTTAATTGTTGTATTATTGCAGTATCAAAATAATATCAAAAAAGTATTAAATTAAATCATTAAACAAATGGAAACTATTACAGGTAAGGAAAAACTTTATTCGCCTATGTCAGGCTACACTGGCCTTATTTTCACTCTGGTATTGATTATCGCTCCTGTGGTTGGTATAATTCTTTTTAAGCTGGTATGGCTCGTTGCTATCCTGGTATTAGGTTTATTTTGTTTGGGTGGCTTTATGGTAATCAATCCAAACGAATCATCTGTGCTTGTTCTTTTCGGGAAGTACGTGGGAACAGTGAAAAAGAATGGCTTTTTCTGGGTCAATCCGTTTTTCGTCAAGAAAAAGATCTCTTTAAGGGCGCGCAACCTCAACAGCGATCCTATCAAGGTCAATGACAAGATCGGTAATCCGATCATGATCGGTATTGTGCTGGTATGGCGTGTGGATAATACGTTTAAGGCAGCCTTTGCCGTGGATGATTACTCTCATTTTGTTGATATACAAAGTGAGGCGGCTATCAGGAAATTGGCCGGTCATTATCCTTACGATAACTTTGATGACCAGATGACAGAGATCACGCTGCGTTCGGGCGGCGAAGATGTGAACAAGGTTCTCGAGGAAGAATTGACCGAAAGGTTATCCATTGCGGGTATTGATGTGATGGAGTCCAGGATCAGTTATCTGGCCTATTCTGCCGAGATTGCCAGCGCCATGTTAAGACGGCAGCAGGCCACAGCCATAATTGCTGCGCGGACAAAAATCGTGGAAGGAGCGGTAAGTATGGTTGAGATGGCTCTGGAACAACTCTCAACGAAAAAACTGATAGATCTTGACCAAGACCAGAAGGCCGCGATGGTCAGCAACCTGATGGTCGTGCTCTGCTCCGAACATGAAGTCAGCCCTGTCATCAATACCGGCACATTACATCAATAGAAGATGTCCAAGAAAAAAGCCTTTGTACTCAGACTGGATCCTGAATTATTAAAAGCCATTGAGAAATGGTCGGCCGATGAGTTCCGCAGTACCAACGGGCAAATGGAATGGATCATTTCCAAAGCATTAAAAGAAGTTCGAAGGTATCCAAAGGTTGCAGCTTCTGATGATAATAATGAGGGTGCCAAATGAGTAACATCTGGCTGAGATGTTATCCCTCACATCCTTAATTGTATATCCACCTCAACCCCAAACCCCTTCTCCTCAAGGAGAAGGGGCCAGGGGATGAGGTTGTGCAAAACCATTAAACACTTTCCCCTGCCAGGTATCTCTTTCTTCGAGCCGTTTTTCCATAGCCCCTGCAACCTGGTCATACCGTATAAGCCCCCAGTGTGGGCCGGCAATGTACCGCGGTGGTACCTCGGCAGCAAAACGCTCCACGACAATAGATGGATTTAGCCTCTCAAGAAAATCCACGATAAAATCCAGGTATTCTTCCAGGCTAAAGGGATTGAATTTTTCAGGATGCCTCTGATATTCTTCAGCCATAGGTGTGTTTTTTACGATAATCAGCTGGTGAAATTTAATGGTTGTCAGAGGCAGGGATGATACCATTGCTGCTTCGGCAAGCATCTCTTCCCGCGATTCACCGGGAAGTCCGAAGATCAGGTGTGCTCCTGTATGAATCCCTTTTAATGCAGTTTTCCTTATTGCCGCTGCCGACTGTTCAAAGGTATGACCACGGTTAATACTTACAAGTGTGTTATTATAACACGATTCGATACCATATTCAATAATTATGTAATGATTCTGGCTCAATTCGTATAAGTAGTCCAGTATGTCATCATCAATACAGTCGGGCCGGGTACCTATGACAAGCCCTGTAACACCGGGGTAATGCAATGCCTCTTCATAGATTTTTTTTAGCTTCTCCAGTGGCGCATACGTATTAGAATAAGGCTGGAAATAGGCCAGGAATTTATTTGCCCGCCGGTACCGCCGGGCATGGAATTCAATGCCTTCGGCTATTTGCAGCGTAACTGTCTTGTCGGGCCTGCAATAAGAGGGATTGAAGGAATCATTATAGCAATAGGAGCATCCTCCTGTTCCAAGTGTCCCATCGCGGTTGGGGCAGGTAAAACCGGCATCAATGGTAACTTTTTGTATCCGCTGGCCAAATTTCCTGCGGAAATATTCGGTATAGGAATTGAACCGCCGGTTATGGCCCCAGGGGAATGGCATCAGGATTGGGTAGCTTTGAGAAGCCTTTTCATAACCGAGAAAATGAATATGGCTGACAGCAGGCAACAAATGACCAGTACAAGCCACAGAGCCCAAAGTGGAATGCGGCTCCATAAAGCTCCAATGACACTTAACAGGTAGTTACCTAACGCCGTGGCAGCAAACCATCCGCCCTGCATTAATCCTTTATACTGCGGCGGAGCGACACGCGACACGAATGATATGCCCATGGGGCTGAGGAACAGCTCTGCGACAGTTAAAGTAAAATAAGTCGTTATCAGCCAATAGGGCGACACCAGATGGTCAGTAGGGGCAACTAATCCGGCAAGTTCCTTTGGACTGTACCCGATAAGACTGATAGATCCAATGACCATGATAATAAATCCCAAAGCTGTAATCAGCATGCCTATGCCGATCTTCTTTGGGGCTGGCGGCTCTATGCCTTTCCGGTTCATGTAACCAAATATGCCGATAATGATGGGTGTTAGTGCTACAATAAAAAATGGATTGAAGTGTTGGAACTTTTGTGGTGTAAAAGGATTTACATCCTGGTATCCGTGATATCTCAGATATGCTATTACCCCAAAACCGACAAAGGCGATGGCACCAAGGATACGGTCCCGCGATATGCTTTTTTTCCTGATGAGGAAATAAAGCCCGACGACCGAAATAAATATGGGGAGTAATCCGAACAGGTCGAACCATAGGTTCATCCCCTTACCGACAGTGGGTTGTGTATAGTCTCTGGCAAAAAATGTAAGTGTAAGGCCGTTCTGATGGAATGCCATCCAGAAGAAGATGACCACGAAAAATACAAGTCCCAGTGCAATCAGTCTGTCTCTGGTCTGTTGTGGTGTCAGCCTGACAACCTGGTCTTTCATGTCGGCCCGTGCAGCCTTCTGTTTTTCCGAAAAATCAGCATGTTTATAATATTTTCTGAATCCCCAGAAGATCAACATAGAGATGATTAGACTGATGCATGCCACACCAAAACCATAATGGTACGATTTACTTAAAGCGTTGATATAGTTTTCGGAGAAAATCCGCAATGAGTCGATAGTTATTGACGGATCCTGTAACTGGGCGACGGACAGGTAGTTATTCACATCTATCTCATGACCTTTTAATAAGGAATTGGCAAGTGCAGGAATCCTGGCATCATAAAAGAAATTGGATTTGTTCAGGATAAAGTTGCTTACTCTTTCAGCTGCTGTGGGTGCAAACATGGCGCCGATGTTTATGCCCATGTAAAAAATATTGAAAGCCAGATCTCTTTTGGAACTGTATTTAGGATCATCATACAGGCTGCCGACC
Organism: Bacteroidota bacterium; assembly: GCA_026391695.1. Lineage (NCBI taxonomy): Bacteria > Pseudomonadati > Bacteroidota > Bacteroidota bacterium. Next base: position 17,986 of record JAPLDP010000088.1, on the reverse strand, counting down.
AGAGCCTGGAGATTTCCCTTGAACAATCCGGTCCCCAGAGCAATGATGGCGAGGGCTGCAAAAACAGCACCTAATCCCGAGCCCATGGTGGTGGGCATGGCCAGAAGGAAATAACCCAGAAACATGACCACCAGTCCAACGCTGATAGTTTTACCATAACCCAGAACCTTGTCGGCAATGATCCCCCCCAGTAATGGAAGAAAATAAACGAAAAACATGAAGCCACCATAAATCTGGCTGGCCTTACCAGCCGAAAATCCATATTTTGCCTGCAGGAATAAAATGAAAATGGCTATCATGGTATAAAAACCAAACCTTTCACCCATGTTGGCGAAAAAAGCAACAAGAAGTCCTTTTGGATGATCTTTTAACATAAACGCATTGATTTAATGAATAATTAATAATTATAATTTAGGCTACAAATCTCTATTGATCATTGATTATTGATCATTGATCATTGTGTCAAGCTATGTTCAGACAAAAATAATTAAAAGTTCGGTTTTTCCAAATCACCATTTAAATTGTTGTGTCAGGTCTTTCCTTCTTTAAGGCTGGTCATGGTCTGTTACGCCGGAATTATTTTTAAATTTAAGTGTAATTTTTATCAGCATATATCGTCTTGAAGCTGTATGACCATCGATGAATTCAAAATAAAGGTTCTTCCCTTAAAAAATAAGCTGTTCCGTTTGGCGCAGCGGCTTTTGAATGACCGGGCTGAAGCGGAAGATATGGTGCAGGAAGCAATCATCAGGTTATGGACCCGGAAGGACGACCTTGATAATTATAACAGTATTGAAGCATTCGCGATGTCTATTACAAAAAATCTGTGTCTGGATATCTTAAAATCAGCTGGCAGAAAGAATGTTGACCTGGTTGAAGTCCAATCAGCTGTCGGCTTTACCACCCCTCATAGCGTGGTGGAGATGCGCGATACCATGACCATCATTCATCAGATCATTGCCACCCTGCCCGCCCAGCAACAGATGATCATTCATATGAGGGATATTGAAGGCTATGAATTTGATGAAATTGCATCCATCATGGATGTGAATCTGAATGTGATACGAGTCAATTTGTCCAGGGCAAGGAAAAAGGTCAGAGATGCCCTGATAAATATAAATAGATATGAATTACGAAAGAATTGAGTCATTGTTAAATAAATACTTTGATGGCGCAACATCACTGGCTGAAGAAAGGGAACTCCGTGACTTTTTTTCAGGCCATGATATCCCGGCCAATCTCAGTATTTATTCGCCTCTCTTCAGATATCATAGCGAATCAGCCAGGGATAAAATCCAGGATACTGATTTTGATGAAAAACTGCTCAGCAGGCTCACAGAAGAGAAACCTATTCTCAGGAAGACTAATCGCAGAAGCATCAATTGGTATTATATTACTGCCGTGGCTGCCTGCATAATTCTCCTGTTCACCGTATTCCTTCCTGCCGATAAAAATCCGGTCATGCACTTGTTCTCTTCAAAGGTCGGTGATACTTTCAGCGACCCGGAAAAAGCCTACAAAGAAACCGTTAAAGCCCTTCTGCTGGTTTCAAGTAAGTTAAATACCGGAACCGGTAAAATGAAGGGCTTGTCAAAATTTGAAGAAGGAGTGGATAATGTCGCATCGTTGTCAAAAATGGAATCTGGAAGGCAGGATATCGCAAAATTGGACAATATCAATAAAGGCCTGAAAGAAATGGCCAAAATCTCAAAAATAACCGATAATAGTCAAAATAATTAATATAATCTTAAAATCAACAACAATGAAACTAAACGTATTAAAATTAACATGGATTGCCCTGCTGTGTATGCCACTGATAAGTTCAGCACAGAAGTCACCGATGGACGCATTATACGAGAAGTATGTCGGAAAAGAAGGATTCACGTCAGTTCTGATTCCCAAAGACATGTTCCTTATGTTCCAGGATATTGAAACATCAGGCCAGGACAAGGATTTCAAAGATTTCCAGTCAGTGGTCGGGAAATTGGAAGGGCTTAAAATCCTCACCTATGAACCTCAAGGCAAGGGAGATTCATTTAACTTTTATGATGAGATTATGAAGACTTTTCCGATGAGCTTGTACACTGTCCTCATGGAGGTAAATGAGGGTGGGGAAAGTACGAAATTCTACATCAAAAAGGATGGACCCAAAATCACGGAACTATTAATGATCGGAAGAGAAGCTGATGAAACAGTTGTGCTCAGTATCACCGGTGATATTGATATGAGCTCTATTTCAAAGCTCTCCAAGTCCATGAAGGTGGAAGGTATGGAGAATCTGCAAAAGATCGAAGACGATAAAAAGTAATGCACGTGCACTCAGAGGTGCCACCGGAGCTGTAATTTAATGTCGGTCTTTGTATTACCGCTTATCGTATTCAGGTCTGAACCAACGGATGTCTTATTCGCATAAACCGTCCGGGCCAGCCTTACCCATAATTCAACCTGTTTATTCAGATGAAAGGTACCCAGGATGTTAATCCGGGTACCTTTGTCATAATAGGCCGGCACAGAAAACGAATACAACACGTCATGCTCATAACTGTAAATCCTGTCATCATATGACTCCGTATCAAACAGCGCATATCTGACTATAACCGACCATAATCCCTGTTCCGGCCTGACCGATATATCCTGTGAAATGACATAACCATTTGATTTCCGTCCATCTGGACTTGAATTTCTGAGATAATCAAAGTTGTTTTCCAGCTGAATTATTTTCAGAATGCTATACGATAAATGCAGTCGTATATTCTTTCTGTCCATCTCACCGGTTTGATCAACGACAGAGGTGGTTTGTTGCTTGTCAGATTGTTTGACCTTCATCCTGTATAGTAAGTATATCATAGCTTTTGATGTAGGCGAATAATTACATTGCAAAAAATACTCACAGCCTTTTGAAGGCGCGCTGACCTGATATTTGAGCCATGGAAAACTGAAATAATCGGCATATGCCTGAATGGTGACTTTCCTGCTCAGGTTGGTGTTGATGCCCATGAACAGGCCTTTTTCATTCCTGTTTTCGGAATTCTCTCCAAATGCCTTACAATATAGATTCTGGTAGTTTTTTTGATAATTCCTGTACAAGATTAAACAACACATATCAGGGAAGATATTGCTTTTGATACCTGCCACAAAAGCTTTTGCCATGTTGGAACTCATTGAAAATTCACCGAACAGGCTTACATTCCTTACTATCATGCGCATATCAACGCCTGCATTAAGATTGTCTGTTCCTGTAAAACCAAATAGATCATAGGCCACATCCCGGCTAATGAAGCTTGCACTATAGTGGCTTTTAAAAATGGTTAATCCCGTTTCCATGAACTGGTGCTTAAAAGTGAGATGTCCCCCGAAGATTCTTTCCGTCAAAGCCCCTTTTTTGGAATATTCATTTATTGTCCTGTGTAATCCGGAGGAATAAAAAGAGCTTACGGAAGTAACTTTCTCATTTGCCGGATTATATGTTGCTGTCGTCGCATCTTTCTTTCTTGAGGAATAGAATGCCGTAAATCCGAATTTGCCGGTATTTATGGTAGTGGCTATTCCTCTAAGGAAGTTGAATTCATCTGTTCCGGAATGGCGCGAGATACATTTAGCCGATCTGATCCCCTGGGTCATGCCAATCCAGTTCCTGAAATGTGAACCTGTCGAGAGGGTCAGGCCCTGTCCAAAATCAAGCTGATAATCACCAATGATAAGGGAATTAATCATGCCGAAATCGGTGAACATGAGATAGGAAGAATAAAAATCAAAGCCATTTCTTTGGGTTCCGGAAAAAAATTCCTCGCCGGGATCCTTTTCAGCCGTGATCCCAAAGCGGATCCTGTCATAGGAATTATATTGGCCACGGATATAAAAATATGCCGGATGGCCTAAATAGCTGCGTCCAGTTACCGGTTGCCCATCCTTCAAATCTGCGGAGATATATCCTTTTTGTTTTTCAAGTGTCTGGCCATAGCGCACCAGTATGTCCTGTCTTCCGGAACGCAATAATTCTGCAAACCGGATATTTTTTCGTGGCAACTGGCTGGAAGATGAAATGTATTGACTGATGTTTTTGATAACGGATGAAGTGAATGCCTCGATCAACTGAAGTTCATAGATCGTGAGTAATGGTCCATACCTGCTCTGATAGTCCTGCAGATTTTGTACCTGCTGTTCGCTGAAACCATATACCCTCTTCAGGAGATCCGGATCTGCTTGGTTTATATCGGACAGATTGAGATTTCGGGCGGGAACTGCCAACTGCAGGTCAACATAATCCTCACTGTTTTGTGATGTTTCAGCCATTTGCTCCAGATACAATTGCAGATTTTCCGGGGAGAGAAGTCCGGATGTATCTGTTTCCTGCGACCACAGGGCTGAACAGGAATAGCAAAGGAAAAGGTAAGTGAGGATAACCTGAGCCCGATTTTTTTTCTTTTTCATGCGTATCATCATTCTTTTCGATTATCCTGTGCTGATCATCTGATCCTGTATTGAAGGGAAGCCTGCGGATATATGCCAAGTTGCTGGTGGATGATGGTGGTGAGGTCGATGGAGAGCTTTTTCCATTGGATTCCCACACCCAATGTGGCGGCTCGTGGACTTGAACAGATACCCGCGCGGAGGAAGAAATTTTCTACCGGCCTGAATTCTATTCCCCCTTTTATGGCTGCCCTGGTGCTCATATCCATATCGGCCTGAAGCACCATCACCATCCTGTTCAATGGCCGGTAGGCCAATCCCAGGCTGAACAGCGTGGCTATCTCCGGTGCAGCTCCAGGAAATATTTTTATCGAAAGCGGATTATAAATGTGGACGGCGACGGTGGTTTTTTTATCTATCACTGTTTTAAGCCCCAATCCAAAGGTGACCGCCTGTCGATTGCCGTAGTCTTCACCCTGTATCACCGAACAGTACACCAGTTTAACGCCTGTTGAAAATGATGGCCCGAATTTTCGGGCATAGGACACGCCAATATTCCATTCTGAAAATGCGCTGTATCCGAAGTTGGATATGCATGTGCCAATAGCACCCTGACCGGCTGGCACCAGCAAGGCTCCGCATCTGTATCCCAGTTCCTTCATCATAAAACGATTTTCAAAAAAAAGCCCTGCAGTCATATAGTCAATTTCTACCATCATGGCCGGATTGTTCCATATAGACCAGACATCATTTATGCAAACCGTGGTGTTACCAAGGGCTGCGGAACGCGCACCGGCACCTGAATATCCATCCGAAGCTGTCAGCTCCGCAATTGATATCAGCATCATTACAGCAGCCATAGCAAGATGACGCAAGACCATTCCTGTAAAGGACAATTTATTGTACCACATGGATTACATTTTTTCATGAACATCCTGTCAAATAATTAATCCTGATCAACTGTTTTTGTGACCCTTCGAATTGTGTTTTTTATGACCTTATTTATAAATTTGCAGGTGTGATATAAAACAAAATAGCTATGGATGGTAAAATGATACTTGATTTTTTGAAAGCACTCTCCATGAACAATAAGAGGGAGTGGTTTCTGGAGAATAAACCTGTTTTTGAACGGGCAAGGAAAGATTTTGAAAGCTTTATCAATGTATTGATCCCGGAGATATACAAGTTTGACAACAGCATAGGCCTTCTGACTGCGAAAGATTGTCTTTTCAGGATCTTTCGTGATATCCGTTTTTCGAATGATAAAACGCCCTATAAAACCAACTTCGGTGCTTTTATAGCAAGGGGTGGAAGAAAGGGTATCTACCCGGGATATTATATTCATCTTGAAAGCGGACAATCGATGCTGGCAGGTGGTATATATATGCCCCAGCCTGAGGTGCAGAAAGCTGTCCGCCAGGAAATATATTATAATATCGAAGAGTTTAAATCCATACTTGAGGCGGATGACTTCATGAAATATTTTGGTAAACTGGATGATTTTGATAAAATGAAAAAGCCACCAAAGGAATTTCCGGCTGATTTCAAGGATATTGATCTGTTAAAATACCGCAGTTATACGATAGTTCACAATATCGCTGATGGACAGGTGCAGGATAAGTCGTACTTTAATAATGCGCTGGTTGTCCTGAAGGCTATGCATCCATTAAATACCTTTCTGAACAGGGCAATCGGAGGCTGACGCACGTCTACACGTCGATGTTGGCGTATTTGGCATTTCTTTCGATGAAATCCCTCCGTGGTGGTACTTCATCGCCCATAAGCATCGAAAATATTCTGTCGGCTTCTGTTCCATTCTCGATGGTCACCTGGCGCAAGGTCCTGAATTCGGGATTCATAGTAGTCATCCAGAGTTGTTCTGCATTCATTTCGCCGAGGCCTTTGTAACGCTGGATATGAATGTTGCTTTCACTGCCTTTGGCTGAAAATTCCTTAACCAGGTTTTCGCGTTCTTCTTCCGACCAGCAGTATTTTTCGTCCTTGCCTTTTTTTATAAGATACAGGGGCGGTGTGGCAATATAGACATATCCGTTTTCAATGAGTTCCTTCATATAACGGAAGAAGAAGGTCAGGATGAGGGTGGCAATGTGGCTTCCGTCGACATCCGCATCGGTCATGATGATGATTTTATGGTAACGGAGTTTATCCAGGTTCAGGGCTTTGCTGTCTTCTTCTGTACCGATGGAAACGCCGAGGGCGGTGAAAATATTTTTTATCTCCTCGCTGTCGAAGATTTTATGCTGCATGGCTTTTTCAACGTTGAGGATTTTACCCCGTAAAGGCAAAATAGCCTGAAACTTACGGTCACGGCCCTGTTTAGCTGTGCCGCCTGCGGAATCGCCCTCGACGAGGTATATTTCACATAAAGAAGGATCTCTCTCCGAGCAGTCGGCCAGCTTCCCGGGTAACGAAGACCCTGTCAGCACATTCTTCCGCTGCACCAGTTCCCTGGCTTTTCTGGCTGCATGACGCGCCGTGGCAGCGAGGATGACTTTATTGACAATGATCCTGGCATCCTTGGGATGCTCTTCGAGATAGTAAGATAACTGTTCGCTGACAAGCTGGTCAACATATCCCAGGACTTCTGAATTTCCCAGCTTGGTTTTTGTCTGCCCTTCGAACTGCGGTTCCTGGACCTTGACAGATATGATGGCTGTCAATCCTTCGCGGAAATCGTCACCATTGATATCGAATTTCAACTTCGACAGCATTCCTGTCTTTTCTGCATAATTCTTCAGCGTTCTTGTGAGTGCCCTTCTGAAACCTGCCAGATGAGTCCCTCCTTCATGTGTGTTGATATTATTTACATAGGCATGAACGTTTTCGGTAAAGGAGGTGTTGTACTGCATAACGATATCAATGGGTATGCCGCCTTTTTCGCCTTCCAGTGCAATAGGTTCGGTGGTCAGTTTCTCGCGTGTGGCATCGAGATATTCGATAAAATCGCGTAGGCCCGTTTCCGAATAAAAGGTATCAGAGGGGTGGTTGCCTTCATCATCATTTTCACGGTCATCCCTTATGGACAAGGAAATACCTTTGTTCAGGAAAGCAAGTTCCCTGAGGCGTGAGGAAATGATATCATAGCTGTATACGGTTTCCGTAAATATGCTGTCATCGGATTTGAAGGTAACTGTCGTACCGGTCAATTTGGTTTCGCCAACTACTTTAACGGGGTACAAAGGTTTACCGAAATTATACTCCTGCTGGTATATCTTTCCGTCACGATGCACCATTACCCTGAGCCATGATGACAATCCGTTAACACATGACACACCCACGCCGTGCAACCCACCCGATACTTTATAGGAGCCTTTGTCGAATTTACCGCCTGCATGCAGGACGGTCATGACAACTTCAAGAGCCGAACGCTGCTCCTTTTCATGGAGATCGATAGGAATGCCTCTGCCGTTATCAATGACCGTGACAGAATTATCTTCATGAATGATCACATCAATTTTATCACAATATCCGGCGAGTGCCTCATCGATGGAATTATCGATAACTTCGTGAACCAGATGATGTAAACCCCTGAAACTGACATCGCCGATGAACATAGCCGGACGCTTGCGCACAGCTTCTAAACCCTCCAGTACCTGAATATTATCGGCAGTGTAGTTTTCCCTCGCCTGGATAACCTTTTCTTCGTCAGTCATAATCAATCACTTAGCTTTATTATTATAGATATGCAAATGTAACAATATTTTCTTGAAAAAATTGTATAAAACACTAGTAAAATCAAGGATTTTATCAACAATTTCAAAGGAGAAATTAACGTCGCTTAAAAGCGTGAGTTTAGAACGAATACGACGCTCCGATTATAAAGTTGAGATTCTGTCCGGGATAGTTATTCCAGAATGAGTACCTGATATTGGTTATATTGTTAAGATCGATAAAACCTGCCAGTTTTTTTGAATACCGGTATTCCATCCCGAGGCTAACATCAACGAATCCATTCAGTTTTTTTGCCACCACCTCATTCGCTTCAAATGTCCTTGCATATGCACGGCCATATGCCCTGATGCCACTGTAGATCAAGAATTTATCCCGGATGGTATATTTCCCTGTCAGTGATACATCATAAGGCGGTGTATGCCAGGCTTTGACTTCATCATCCATAAAGTATTGATAGAAATTACCTGTGAGCAATAATGTGAACCTGTCAGTCGCCTGATACAGGAAATTTATTTTGCCCTTAATCTCCTTCACGTCGTTATAAACCACAGTGAATTGGTTCTGAAGATCTTTATTCCTTTGTGTGCTCGTGTCAGTGACAAAGAACGGCATTGAGCTGATGATTGAGCTTGAAAGGGATGCGTTCACATCAATATTTTTCCCTATATGTGTATTGATGCCGCCATATAATTTGAACCTGTTGCGGGTGTAATCCAGGGGTATGACTGAAATGATAAAGGGATTCTCCCTGCTCAGGGAGGAGAAACTGTTCCTTTTTACCTCGCCGCTTATTCCAATATATGCCATAAGAATATTATTGATGATATGTATGTTGACCTCAGCCAGCGGATAAAGATAGACTTTAACAGTGGAATCAAGTTCAACAGATGCCTTCATTCCGACATAAAAGCTGTATTCATTAAAGGCTCCCTCAATGAATGGCTGGAATGTCAGCAGGCCTGATTGGGCATTTACCAGACTATCCTTATTATTGTAAAAATCCAGGCTGGCAGCGAGTCCGAACCTTTGTTTATCGAAATTTTCAATCAGCCTGATATTCTTATCCAGAGAAGCTTTAAAAAATATCTGATGTTCGAGGCTTTCATAATGGTCTGCGAGATAATTATAGCTGAGGTTCAGGCTATGATTCAATTTCTTCTGATCAGAATAATTACTGAAAAGATTGAGATCTGCGCCAAAGGATAAAAAAACCTGTCGCAATATCTTTTCCGAGACATCATACATTTCAGTCATGGATTGGTCATAGCCATAATGGTGAACCACTTTCCGGTCGAAGGATACATCTCCCGACAAGGTATGATTTTTCAGGTAGCGTTCTGCTGACAATCCGATGCTGTTATCACTCCGGCTGCTGTTGGGATATCCTTTCATTTCGCCGGACGAGATATGTTTCACATGAAGACCCAGGCTATAGGTCTTTGAACCCAGTGATCCGGCAAAGAATTCTATATAGGGTGTCATATAATTCCCGAAACCGGCCTTTATTAAGTTTCTGAGTAAAACCGGCTGTGGCTCAGCCCTGGCCGTGACAGGCGTTATGAGCTGCGACCGGAATTTTGACAGAACCGGGTATGAATCAATGGAATAGCTCAGCTCAGGTTTGACAATCTCAGAATCGGGTATCTTTGGGATAGCCGTGATCTTGGAGGCCTCTGATATGACAGGTACGTATGGTGCAATGACAGTGATCTCCTCATTGTACGGCATCACCTGTGTATATGCAGGAATAATGATCACGCCTTCACATACCATCCCGATAATGAAATAACAGCACCACTTTTTTCCAATTGCCAGCTTCACCACTTTCATCAGCGAAATACTAATATGTCGATACAAGAATTGAATCATCGTGTCATTCATTTTTATTATCCACATCTTCGGCAGGAGTGATTTCCATATTATTAAGACTATCAAGTTTTTCCCGTGCAATAGCCTTGATATCCTCCCCTTCATAATTGTCGAGAATGCTCTGGAGTGTTTGTTTAGCCTGAAAAACATTGTTGAGCTTTACATAAATATCCGCGAGGAGGATGAATCCTTTAGCCACCCAATAATCATAGGAAGGATATTTGTTGACCAGAAGGAAAGTCTGTTTTTCCGACTCCTGATAATCTTCATTTTCATAAAGGATAAATGCTATATAATATTGTGATTCTGCGGCCATCTCATTCTGGCTCATGGCGCAGGTTTTTTTAAATGCTTCCAATGCACCGCTTTTATCATTAAGTTCGAGAGCAGATTTGGCCCTGATGAAATAGGCTTCAACCGTCAGTTCATTTCCGGCATTTTCCCTGGTGATCAGGTTATCAGCAGAGTGCATTGCCGCCTCATAATTGCCGAGCAGGAAATTGCATCTCATCTGGCCTGTGCGGGCAACAATGGCTGTGGATTCCCGTGAAGCTACTGACTCCAGATTTGTATAATCATCCAGTGCTTCCTGGTTTCTGTGTAAGCCGAATAATATGGCTGCTGCCTTGGCCAGGGCGTTCTCAGTAAAACCCGATGATGGCTGGCTGATGACAAATTCATAGCCCTGAAGTGCTTTCTCAGGATCATTGGCTTTTAAAGCGCACTCTGCCGCGTAATAGCTGGCATTAGTAGTAAAGACCCCTCCAAGGTACTTTTTAAGGTATTCGCTGAATCCTGCCGATGCTTTTTCACAATCACCGTTCATATACAGGTTTTCATTTGCAATATATGTCAGCGAGTCCTGCTGCGATACCGACAGGTCTGCAAAAGGAAACTGTGAGGCAAATGCAAAATATTCATCCACACGGTTCATGTCAGTGTAAATATCTCTCAGGCTTTCAAGTGCTTCTTTTGATTCGACTGACCCGGGATAGTCCTGTATGACCTTTTTAAGTGAGCTGATGGCTAGATCATTATTGTCACGGTTAAAATAGATGAGCCCTAGCTTGAGGAGTGATTTTTTAACATGCCGGCTTGAGGGGTATTTGTCGGTGATCAGCTTAAAATAGGTCAGTGCCTGATCATCTTTATTAAGTATGAGTGATGTGGTCGCCAGTTCATATATGGCATCTTCGGCGTACACGGATTTTTCAAATCTTCGGAGGAAATCCAGCAACAGCGAGGCTTTCCGGGCAAAGTCGCCTTTTCCGCCCACAGCCAGGGCTTTCTGGTACATGGCATAATCTGAACCGGTACCTCCCCTCTGGATAGCTTTATCATAAAATGCGATAGCATCATCATACTTCTTGTCGATAAAATGGCTGTCACCTATTCTAAGACAAGCATCTGTTATGAGTGCCGGTTCAGCTGACGACTGGTTTATGTATTTCTGAAAATAAGTGACCGCTTCCCCGTATTTCTTTTGCATATATAAACTATACCCCATATCATAGGCATTTCGCTTAAAAACATCAGTTTGCGAAGCAGCCGGTAATGCCTGGAATTTTTTGTAATATTCCTGGGCGAATTCAAAGGATGAAAGACGGTAATAGGATTCACCTATCCAATAATTATCAAGGGCTGTAATGATCTTGTCGTAGTTATTATCGAGTGATTTCCTGAACATTTTAATGGCCTCAAAATAATCCCTGTCATTGAAAATTTCAATGCCCCTGTAGTAGGTTATCTTTTGATAGGCAGCCAGCATCTTGTTATCCTTGGTTTTTATCTTGTCAATAGTTTCCAGGGCTTCACGGTAATTTTTTGTGGAAATGAACAGATCGACAAGATAGGAATAGGCTTCATCGGTTCTTTTTGAATCAGGATAATCAGCAATATATTGCCTCAGAGCTTTTATGGCTTCATTATATGGGTCGTAGGTTAACTCATACGATAGTTTGGCATAATTAAACAGCGCATTTTCTTTAATTTCGTTATCGAACCCAAGTTTATAGGCTGAAAGGAAGGCACTCTGGGCAAACTTTTTTTGGTCTTTATTGATGTAACAACTTCCAAGATGATAAAAAGCACTCTGTGAGAGGGAATCTGCCGGACCAGTAACTTTCTGCAATGCTTCGGCAGCCTTGTCATAACCGGATGTCTGATAATAGCAGTATCCGATCTGAAAATAATCCTGTCGTGTGGTCTTGCCCTTTTCTTCAGCAAAATATGCTTCAAACCAAGGCAGGGCCTCAGAATATTTTCCTATTTTGAAATAGGATTCAGCCACAATCCTGGAAATTTCGGAGTTCCGCTTATTGTTCTCATCGGCCAGCAAGGCACCGGATAAGCCGATGACTTCATCATAGTTACCCTGTAAATAATAAATATCCATCAGATAATAGGGGATGATGTCGCTGTATTCCGGGTCATCTTTGATCTTATTAAAACCTGTGACAGCTGTTTCAAGATCATTTTCCATGTAAGCTATATGAGAATAGTAAAAGGTTGCCTGGTTTGTATATTCCGATTCAGTGTCAATGATTTCGAAAAAGGCTTCCCTGGCCTCTTTATACTGTTTTTCTTTCATGTGGCTGTATCCCTTGCGGAAGTAATATTCAGCCACCTCTTTATTGGTCAGTTGCCTGATATCGGTTTTTTTGAAAAAAGCAAGTGCATCACGGTAATCTTTATCCCTGTAATATATTTTACCAAGCTGAAAATACGCATGTTGTACTCCGGAGCTTTCCGGATGGTTCATGATAAACTGTTCAAGAAGGTATTTTGCATCATTATTTGAAAGCTCATAGGCGCACAGGGCTTCATAATACTCCGAAGAGACCCTGATGCCCGAATTATTGTCGTTGATGGTTGTAACTATATGCGAAAATATCTCCTTTGCAGCACTGTATTTTTCCTTATTGAATAATTCAAGGCCAAGATAATAGCTGGCTTCCGGATCATCATAGCGGACAGTTTGCTGACTGTGGGCAGTGATTAAGGAAGCCATAACCAGGATGACGGCCGAAAGAAATTGTTTCATGATGTTTACGTGTACGCCGGCTAAAGTAGCAGTTATTTTTTCAGTGTGAAACGAGGGTAAAGTATACTTTTCAACAGGCAGTATTTAATTGACCTCACCCGTGTAGGGGGTGAGGTGGTTTGGTTAAATTCCCCGCAGTTCGCTGCGGAATTTGAGTCCAGAGTTTGCTCTGGGGTTCATACTAATTGATTATATAAACGAAGAGAAGCAGGAGATATTTTGGTAAAGAGAAAGAGGCTGTCCCAAAAGTGTTTGAAAATTGCTTTTGAGACAGCCTCTTCTTATGATGACAACCGCTTAGTAAGCCGGATTCTGTTACCCGGTTTACAGACTGTAAGTTTTCTGTAAAAAAACCGACAAGTCTGTGAGCCGGGCTCTATCATTTATCTGGACGCGGCATCACTGCCGTGTTCTTGCAGCCTACCCCTCCCGGTATATGGTTTTCGCCATGATCAGAACGAGCAACTCTGTCGGGGACGATACGATCGACCCCGTCCGGGATATATTTGGCTTTGCAACCCATAAGGTTTACCCTCCCGCTATGTCACCATAGCAGGCCGTGAGCTCTTACCTCGCGTTTTCACCTTAACCGGGTAAACAAGCTGTTTAGCAGGATGTTATTTTCTGTGGCACTGTCTGCCCCTGTAAACAGGAGCCTTCCCGTTAGGAAGTATGGCGCTCTGTGTTGTCCGGACTTTCCTCCCCGATATGTATCGGAGCGATAGAACAAACGATTGTCAAAGATCTTACGGCTGCAAAGATAATACGAATATCATTAAGGAGCAAATGATCGCTAATATTACTGATTAGGCGATTGTCAGTTGTCGATGGAACGATTTGGCGACCTGATATTTAGACGATTCAACGATTTTTCGATTTAATATCGAAAATCGAACATCGCCTAATTGACAATCGCCCAATCATTTTTCTGCCCCAAGGCTAGCGCGCCTCTGTGACGCGTGCTAAAGAATTGCGCTTTTCAAACGCGCTGATACCAGGCACGCGTTCGGAAACGCGCGCCAGCTGGGGAATATCCAATATCGAGTATTCGAACAAGGAAGTTGAAGTAGAAGTTAAAGATGTCCTAATCTCGTGTCGAAGAGATGGAGCCCCGGGTCACAAATTTGCTTTTTCCGGATAAACCATTGAAAGCCTGAATCCGGGTATGGAAACAGATATCCAGCTTATACGATATCATTGATTGAACAAAGCTTATTATGATTCATTACCTGGAAGGGCTACAGTCCGAGCCGGACAAGTAACACCCTATGGTGTAAAAATGGAGGTCGCAAATTGCGTCCTCCAATTTTAAAATTAGTACATTTTCCAATGAAAAATCTACATCTATGAGTGAAAAGAATTCTCTGATGGTTCCCGAGGAGGTGATCATGAGTAAAATCCTGGTTGTAAGAGGAGTAAAGGTGATGATCGACAGTGATCTGGCAGAACTTTATGGGGTAACTACCAAAAGGCTTAATGAGCAGGTAAAACGCAATACCAAACGCTTCCCTGAAGATTTTATGTTCCGGCTTACCGGGCAGGAAAAGCAGGAGGTGGTCGCAATTTGCGACCACCTCGAACGGTACATCAAGCAGCTTGAGCAGGCAAAGAAGGAGGTGGATGATTTTAAAAACAGACGCCAGATAGGATTTTAAACATGGCAAGGATCATTAGCTGGAACGCTTTTTTAATCTTTGTCAAATTCCCTGTTCTAATTTCTCGGACCACCTCAGTTTTTCTACAGAGAATATATGGCGGATGCGAAAATTTTACCTTGAATATAAAGAGAATTCAAAACTCGCACCGCTGGTGCGAGAAATTGGTTAAATAATATTTTGATGTGCACTCGTGGTAATTGTCAGTTATTTTTTTATTTATGTACTTTTCTTTGTCTTAATACAAAGAAAAGTACCAAAAGAAAGATCAAGGCTGGACTTCTTGGCGACCCACTTAAGGCTCGATTCCTAAGCCAGGTGAAACGTTCGCTACGCTCACTTCTGCACCTGGCTTATCACGGAATCTTCGCCCAGTGGATACCCCGCCTGCGAAGTCCAAGGCCGATCCTTTTTTGCTTTCTATGCTCATTTGGCGAGTAACTGTGACGCATGCATGAAAGTCATTTCATCAAATCGATTAATCAACTAATTTTCAAATTCTCAAATTAATTCCCTGCCCCGCCTGCAAACCCTAAGGCCTTTAAAAGGACACCGCCTCATAAAAATCACGTGAAAAAAAATGAGCACGAAGGCGTTAAAAAATTTATGGTGTTTAACCCCGATTTTAATCGGGGGAGTTCATAAATTTTAGCCTTCGTGCTCAATTTTTAGTGATTTTTATGCAGCGGTGACTTTTGCTCATGTATAAAATTTTAAATTTATGTATTCGCGAGCTCGCTGCGCTCGGTTCTTTGTTTCTTTCTTTGTGGGGCAGACAAAGAAAGAAGAAGAGAACTATGCTGAAAAAGTCTGCATCTATGAATAAAATCTGTATTTTCAGATCAGATCAATCTCCAGCACATCAAAATATTATTAACCCCGTAAGTGCAACACTGTTTTTAAAATTAGTCAAATAAACCCATCCACCAGGGTTATAAGGTGGTACGCTCTTGTAATGCTTTACTATCAACCTGTGTCTTGAAGCAAAAAGAGGGTGAAATAAAAAGATTAAAGAAACTTTTGCTATTTGATTAATAAAATGTACATTTGTTGGGTAAAACTAACATTAACAATAAAAAAGGCTATTAATGACGGAAATAACCAACAAACAATGGTCTGCTATGAGCGACTCGGCTTTAATGAAAACTATAGGTTCTTTCATTAAGCACCATCGCCTTGAACAAAACAAAACCCAGGCACAATTAGCGGCGGAAGCCGGCATCAACCGGGCTACACTGAGTTTATTTGAAAACGGGGTGAATAGTAATCTGATGACCTTTATTCAGCTTTTGCGTGTCTTAAAACTCTTGCACCTGTTACAGGAGTTTCAGGTTAAGCAGCAAATCAGCCCTCTTCAATTAGCCAGGCTCGAGCACTCTAAGAGAATCAGGGCACGACGCACCGGCTCAGATGAAAAGAAATCAACCCCTAAATCAGACTGGTAATGATTGCAACGGCATTTGTAAAAATATGGAATAATCGCGTTGGTGCCATTGCCTGGGATGATGCCATAGGGGTGGGTTCTTTTGAATTTGAATCTTCTTTTCTTAAAAATAATTGGGATCTAGCTCCATTAAAAATGCCCTTACCTGAGGCAAAAGGACGCATATTTTCTTTTTCAGAATTAAAAAACGATCCTGCATTTAAAGGGTTGCCGGGTTTGATTGCCGATGTATTACCCGATAAATATGGTAATGCTCTTATTGATGCATGGTTGTCGCGTAATGGGCGTCCGTCAGGCAGCATGAATCCTGTTGAAACGCTTTGTTTTATTGGCAAACGAGGTATGGGAGCACTGGAATTTGAACCACCGGAACCCAAAGGGACAAACACAGCCACAAAAATTGAAATCAACGACCTTGTGCAAATAGCCAATGATATTCTTACAGGTCGTAAAAGTTTCTCAACCAATCTTTCTGCTGACGAAGAAAAAGCCCTGCTTGCTATCTTAAAAATTGGCACCTCTGCCGGAGGAGCCAGGGCAAAAGCAGTCATTGCCTTTAACCCGGTAACAAAAGAAGTACGCAGCGGACAAGCCGAGGCTCCCAAAGGCTTCACCCATTGGCTTATAAAATTTGATGGCGTTACCGATACCCAGTTTGGGGCAACTCACGGTTATGGCCGTGTAGAAATGGCTTACCACCTGATGGCACAAGATGCAGAAATTGAAATGACAGAATGCCGGCTTCTTGAAGAAAACGGAAGAGCGCACTTTATGACCCGCAGATTCGACCGTGAACCGGGCAAAGGCAAAATACACCTGCAGAGTTTTTGCGCTATGCAGCACTACGATTTCAATGATGTAAACTCTTACAGCTACGAGCAAATGTTTGAAACCATGCGTATACTTGGTTTGCCTTATCCTCAGGCAGAGCAGTTGTTCAGGCGTATGGTGTTTAACGTAATTTCACGCAATTGCGACGACCATACAAAGAATTTTGCTTTTGTAATGGATAAAACCGGAGTATGGAAACTTTCGCCTGCTTTTGATGTTTGCCATTCATACCGCCCCGGAAGCACATGGGTGAGCCAGCAATCACTTAGTGTAAATGGTAAAAGAAAAGACATCACCCGTGATGATTTTTTGTCTGTCGCCAAAAAGATGAATATTAAGAAAGCTGAAAATATTGTAAACCAGATAAACAAAACTGTGCAGAACTGGAAACACTATGCAACGCAGGTTGACGTAAGTCCTGAACTTACCGGCGCCATTCAGAAAACCTTAATCAATGAGACTCAATTTTTTCGAACGTAGTGAAGAAAAAATTGCCAGTCGAATTGATCCCTATGAACGAAGTGAAATCGGGATCCTGGTCAAGTTCCCCAATTCTAGCGCGCGTCTGTGACGCGTGCTAAAGAATTGCGCGTTTCAAACGCGCTGATACCAGGCACGCGTTCGGAAACGCGCGCCAGCTGGGGAATATCCAATATCGAGCATTCGAACAAGGAAGTTGAAGTAGAAGTTAAAGATGTCCTAATCTCGTGTCGAAGAGATGGAGCCCCGGGTCACAAATTTGCTTTTTCCGGATAAACCATTGAAAGCCTGAACTTGGGTACGGGAAAATATTTTAGCTTATGCGATATTATTGATTGAACTAAGCTTATTATGATTCATTACCTGGAAGGGCTGCAATCCGAGCCGGATAAGTATCACCCTTTGGGGTAAAATGGAGGCCGCAAATTGCGTCCTCCATTATTAAAGATCACTACTGTTCGGATAAAAAGAGAGGAACATACCAGTAGCCTTAGCAATATTGCGTCCCGATGGGACTTAAAAAATCAGGGGTCGTTTATTGTTCTACCGATATTTGGTCCC
>JAPLDP010000087.1 GCA_026391695.1 Bacteroidota bacterium | reverse complement strand
ATCAGAAACAAGATGGGTATTTGGGCTTTTTGTATCTTTACTCATGGAAAAGTTTGTTTAAAAGTTTATACACCTCAAAGATAATGATTATCAATGAGATAACAAACTTTTCCATTTTTTTATGAATAATTCAGGTTAAGTCATGGGCTATTTAATTTATTTAATTTATTTAATTGCGTTAGCATCACCCCCGCCACCACAATAATCATCCCTGCAATTTTATTGAAACTAAAGTATTCCGACAAGATAAAGTAGGAGAATATTGCAGTGAACACGGGTATCGTATTTGAAAAGACATTGGTCCGGCTGACGCCAATTTCACGTACAGCAATGGCAAAAAATACAAAAGCAAGCGATGATGCAAAAATGGCCAGCATGAGGAGTGATGAGATTAACTCGGCATTTGGCTTGACTGTTAGGAAGTTGCGTAACTCAAAGATAAGGAAAAAGGGAAGAAAATATAGAATTCCAATAAAGTTCTGAATCAGTATGATAGTAAAAGCTGAATACTTGTATGTCAGTTTCTTTAGCAGTATTGAATAGCTGGCAGCTGCCATTACCGCAACGAGAAGAAAAACGATGCCTAACGGTGAGGCGTTCAGCGACAGGTCCTTATTCACCAGCATAAGTACAATGCCTGAAAATGACAACAGGATTCCCAAAATGTTTATAAAAGGAAGCTTTTCCTTTAGCATAAAACGCGCCATCAGGGTCGTGAACAAAGGAATCGTGGCAATGACTACTGCGCATATCGATGGTGTTGAAAATTTCAATCCATAATTCTCGCCAAGGAAATATATAAAGGGGTTGAACAGTGCTGAAAGCAAGAATAACCTGATATCCTCCATATATATTTTTTCGGTCCTGTTGAAGATTTTAAGTCCTGTATATAATATGATCGTCGATAATACCAGCCTCAGGAAGATGGTTGTTATAGGATTATAATAATTGAAGACTATTTTAGACCAAATGAAGGAACAGCCCCAGAAGAGCATGGAAAAAAAGATGAGAACATAGATATAAGTCTTATGCTTCATTAGTTTCATTTAAAATCTAAAAATGTAAAATTAAAAAGTTAAGTGAAAATTTCAAACTTTTGAAGAGCGTTTGCCCCGAAGTGTCATTAAACTGGAGGCTAAAATATTAGAAAATTCATTCAACTCTCTTATAAATCCATTAATTTCCTCAATATTGCCCCGATTTAAATCCTTTAACAGACATAACCATACTTTACTTTCATTGCTTGATTTTAAGGCAATATTCAAATAATTTATAAAATCCTTTTTACTGCTTGCAGATTGTCCTTCAATATAGTTTGCCAGGATACTTGTACTACTGCGAAGCAATTGATCAGTTAGCCTGATTGAAATATTATCTTTTGGAATGGCTTCAATGAATTTTATTAGTTTTATGGTGAACGAATAAAGCCTTTTGATAAAAATTGTCCGGAATTCTTTTTTGTCGTACTGCATATATTATGAATATAAAATGTATGCCCTCATATTAATCAAAATTTACTGTAAACATGACCCAGTATTTATAATGATTTTTTAATAATTTTAAAATTTCCACTGTAAATTTTAATTTTAATTTCTTCAATTTAAAATATTTATGTAACATTTCCATTTTTCCGTAGTCTTTCATTCAAAACTCAGTGCTTTGGATACACCTGTCAAGCATATACACCAGGATCTTATTGAAGGTTGCCGCACGAAGGATCCGCGGGCGCAATTTGAAATATACCGGCTGTATTACAAAAACATGTATAACACCAGCTTGCGTATCGTGAATAATACAGCCGAAGCTGAAGATGTGATGCAGGATTCGTTCCTTGACGCATTTCAACGTATCGAGGATTTCAAGGGCACAGCCAGTTTTGGTGCCTGGCTCAAAAAAATAGTGATTAACAACTCACTTGATGCCCTGAAAAAAAATACCGGACTCTCCTTCGTGGAAGAATATGATCATGAAATACCGGACCATGACGATAATGACTATGCTGAGGATGTCGATTACCAGGTTGAAGAAATCAGAAAAGCCATCACCAGGTTACCGGATGATTACCGGGTTGTATTATCGTTGTTCCTCCTTGAAGGTTATGATCATGAAGAAATCAGCGATATCCTGAATATCTCGAATAACACTTCGCGCATCCGGTATTTCAGGGCCAAACAAAGGCTATTGGAAATCCTTCAGCAGGAAAGAATCAGAAACTTGATATTTTAAAACATTATAATTGACAAATCCATGTCGAAACTTGAGAGAAAAATACAGGAAAACAAGGAACATTTCGATATCCATGAACCGTCGGATGATCATTTTGAGACATTCAGCCGGAAACTCGCCAAATACAACCATCCTGACAGGCAAGTATGGAATATCCGCTGGATCCTCCGTATAGCTGCTGTAATAGCTATCATGGCCCTGGTTTCTTTTCTGGTATCCCAGTTTTATATGAGAAACAGACCTTCTGTTTATGCTGAAAATCAAACAGCTCTTCCGAAGGAGTTAATGGAAGTGGAGGCATACTACACTAAAATGAACAACGATAAGCTGACCCGGATTGAACAACTGGCCGGTTCAGATAAGGAAGCCACAAGGCTTAGGCAAATGGCAATGCATGAAGTAAAAGAAATCAATGCCAGTACTGTTGAATTGCAAAATGAATACTCCAAAGGAGCAAAAAGCGAAAGGATTCTGGATGCTATAGCCAACAACTACCGCATCATGACCAACCTTCTCGATCATATTATCATTGAATTAAATCAAACAAATAAACAAAACACAAACCAAAATCAGAACAATGAAAACCAGGCGATTTAAATTATGGCTTGCTGCAGCGCTGATCATTTTCTTCCCGGGTTGGAAGAGCTTTGCAGCATCCGAAAAATTTACCAAAAACATCAAAAAGGAATTTACGGTTAATAGCGATGCCTTGCTTTCGGTGAAAAATAAATATGGTAAGATCCATTGCAATAACTGGGAAAAGATGGCAGTATCGGTAGAGGTCACCATATCAGTTGAAGCCGGCAACGAGCAGAAAGCACAGCGGATATTCGATCATATAAGCATTGATATTTCTGGGAGCAATGCAATGGTGAAGGCTGAAACCAGTATCAGTGAAAATTGGTCTGGTAAAGACGATTCACAAAACTTCAGCATTGATTATGAAATTTATATGCCTAAATCACTTGAAGTAGCCCTGGACAATAAATTTGGGGATATTTTTATTGATCAGGTTGAAGGCCCTTTGACCATCGATCTGAGTTATGGTAACATGGAAGCCAACCGGATTCAAAACACCTCTAATACGCTGTCGATCAAGTTCAGTGACGCAGTGATCAAATATATGAAAAGCGGTAAGGTCGAATTAAAATATTCGGAGCTTACCCTGGCTGAATCGGGTGACCTGAAACTGGATACGAAGTTTTCAACAGTGAATATCGACGTTGCGGATGTCGCAGGTGTCATGTCACAGTATGACACATATAAAATCGGTAAAGTAAATCTGCTTAACAGTGATTCAAAGTTCTCAGATATTGAAATTGAGACGCTTAACGTGCATGGAGAGTTAGAATCACAATATGGCGATATAGAAATTGGGTATATCCCTTCCTCCTTCAATGACATTATCATCAATAATCGCTTCGGTGATGTGCAATTGAACTTTTCAAGGGATGCCAACTACCTGGTCAACGCAACGATAAAATTCGGTTCATTGGAGTACCCTAAAAATCTTTCTAAAATTTCGGTCAGGGAAGAAGATTATGTAAGTACAACATACAAGGGATATGTCGGATCGCAAAGCGATCCCCGATCAATAGTAAAAATCGAAAGCACGAATGCCAGTGTGATATTAAAGGCAGAATAATCAAGTTTGTTTTATAAAGTATTATATCTTTGAAAAAAAAAGTTATGAAAAAAGTTATGTCCAAAATGATTTTTAGTCCATTCATCCTGATTGTCGGATTTATTTTCTATTCATACGGATGCTGTGACATCCAACATGGCAATGGCAAAGTAGTGACTGAAGAAAGGTCTGTGGATTCTTTCACCGGAATCGATATCGGGGGGGCTTTCCAGGTTGTGCTCAAACAAGGCGATAGGGAAGCGCTTACCATTGAAACCGATGAAAACCTGCTTCAATATATCACTACTGAAGTTAAGGATGGAATATTAATCATTTCAACCGAGAAAGATTGTATCAGGTTTGAAAAGCTAAAGGCGTATATTACATTTAAGACCCTCGAAAGCATGGAATTCAGCGGTGCAGTGGAGCTTTGGAGTGAAAACAGTCTGAATTTCAATGACCTCAGTATCGACGCAAGTGGCGCTTCAGAAATCGAAATGAACCTGACAGCGCAGAAAATTGAAATGGAATTGTCAGGAGCCAGCGAGCTGACATTGTCGGGTAAAGTTAACGAAGCAATCGTGGAGGCTTCCGGAGCCACCGAAATATCAGCCGAGAACTTGGAAATAGCTATATGCCGGATGTCCATGTCAGGCGCCGGTGATGCCAGAATATATGTGACAAAAGAACTTGACGTTGAAGTAAGCGGAGCCGGCACAGTGCGCTACCGTGGTGAACCGGAAAAAGTGAATACGCAGGTTTCCGGTGCAGGTGATATTGAGAAAATATAGAGCCTGAGACCTCCGGGGATTTATTGATTTCTTTTATGGTGATGGTTCTTCTATCATTTTGAGGAAATCCTCCTCTGCGATGATTTTTATACCCATTTCTCTGGCTTTTTCAAGTTTCTTAGGACCCATGTCGGCGCCGCCAAGGATGAAGTCAGTCCTGGAAGAAACAGTGCCGGCATTTTTTCCGCCATGTTCCTCGATGAGCCTCTTGGCCTCTTCACGCGAGAAACGGTTGAACACACCACTGATAACAATAGTCTTATTTCCCAACCTGGTCGATTTCAGTGAGATTTCCTCCTTGCCGGCTTTAAGCCGCAAGCCTCTTTCACGTAACTTTTCAATCAGATTCCTGTTCTTCTCCTGGCTGAAAAAGCTGATCAGGCTTTCAGCAATTTTATCACCTATCTCGTCAACAAGAATAAGCTCGTAAAAATCTGCTTTCATCAGGTCGTCAATAGTCTTGTAATGATTAACAAGCTTTTTGGCGACAGTTTCCCCTACATAACGGATTCCAAGTGCATAAAGAACCCTTGCGAATGGTACCTCTTTCGATGCTTCGATGCCTTTTAGAATGTTGTTGACAGTTTT
Source organism: Bacteroidota bacterium (assembly GCA_026391695.1). Classification (NCBI taxonomy): domain Bacteria; kingdom Pseudomonadati; phylum Bacteroidota; species Bacteroidota bacterium. The sequence goes on along the minus strand of JAPLDP010000087.1, from coordinate 36,448 downwards.
TTCCCTGAAGCTGAGTTTTTTTTCTTTTTTATCCTCTGTGGCCTCAAAGATTTTTCCCAGCCCATAGAGTTTATCATAAGTCAGGTTATAAAGGTCGCTGACATCCCTGACGAGTCTTTTATCATATAGCATTTCGATTTTTCCTTCACCAAGGCTATCAATGTTCATAGCCCTGCGGCTGATGAAATGTTCAAGTTTTCCTTTAATCTGGGGCGGGCAATTATCTTCATTTGGACAATAATGATGAGCTTCACCCTCTTTCCTGAACAAGGATGTTCCGCACTCGGGGCATGTACTGATGAACTCCACCGGCATAGCATTGGATTCGCGGTTTTCAAGGTCTACACCGGTTATCTTGGGAATAATTTCACCGCCTTTTTCAACATAAACGGTATCACCGATCCTGACATCCAACTTTTCGATGATATCGGCATTATGAAGGGATGCACGTTTAACGATAGTTCCGGCTAACAACACAGGTTGCAGGTTGGCTACAGGCGTAATGGCACCGGTTCGTCCAACCTGGAAATCGATGGAGAGTAGTGTTGTTGCCACCCTTACAGCCTTGAATTTATATGCAATGGCCCATCGCGGTGATTTGGCTGTGCTTCCCAGTATCTCCTGCTGCGAAAAAGCATTCACCTTGATGACCACACCATCTATATCAAATGGCAGGGCATATCTTTCTTTATTCCAGAAGCTGATAAAATCAAATATTTCATCAATTGTATTGCATTTCGCCATGTATGGTGATATTTTGAATCCCCAGTCCTTTGCTTTTTTCAGGGTGTCGTAATGATACTGAAATCCGGCGTTATCAGCAACTACCTGGTAGAGAAAACAATCAAGAGGTCGTTTGGCGACAATTGAAGAATCCTGTATTTTCAGGCTTCCTGCTGCGGCATTGCGCGGGTTGGCAAATAACTGCTCACCGATCTCTTCGCGTTCAGCATTGAGGGTCTCAAAACCTTCATGGTTCATGAAAATTTCACCTCTTATTTCAAATGAAGCCGGGTAATCGCCTTTTAATTTAAGAGGAATAGCACGGATAGTCCTGGCATTGGCAGTCACATCATCACCCATATCACCGTCACCTCGTGTGACAGCCAGAGTAAGCAAACCATTGTTGTACCTGAGCCCGATGGCTACACCGTCGTATTTCAGTTCACATACATACTCCACTTCCGTTTCAAGTGTCTTTTTCACCCTGCGGTCAAAATCAATGACGTCCTCTTCAGAATACGAGTTGCTGAGTGAGAGCATCTGATAGTCATGCCGGATCTGGCGGAATTCTTTTGTTACTTCACCTCCGATACGTCGCGCCGGAGAAGTGGAATCGGCATATTCCGGATATTGTTTTTCCAAACGAACCAGCTCTTCCAGCATCATGTCATACTCGTAGTCCGATATTTTTGGTGCGGAGAGTACGTAATATTTGTAGTTATGCTCGTTAAGCTCCCTGGTGAGCTTTTCTATCCTTTTTTTCGCTTCCTCTTTTGTCATGAAAAAAGAAATTAAATATGGTGGAATGTGTTGTAAAGTTATTAAACTTCAGCAATGGTTTGAAAGGAGGATTATTTTTTACCTTTCCCGATTTTCTCCGGGAAAAAATCCACGTTCCGGTAGATAAAAATGGTCTGATTTGCATTGTAAGGGTTGAGCTTATAAAGCACCCAGTCAACAAATCCGGGTTTTATCGTGGTTTCATAAGTGATGTGTGGTAATATTGTTTTTACTCTTTCAACCCGTTTTTCGAGGTCACGGTCGTCAAAAAATAACACAAAACGGGGATATTTCGCCTCTCCGTCATTCTGTAACCGTTCCTTCAGCGCATCAAACGGATTCCCCTCACAAAGACTGTAAATTTCCATATTCTGTCCACTGTAAAATTCCGGAGGGATTTTAAAATCCGGTCTGAATGTATCATCAAGAAGTATAAATTCAATATTTTTATAACGGTACAGATAGTACATCGACTCCACCCTGGCTTTCTTTGAATACATGGTCGAAACGATAGGTAAAAGTATAAGATTGACAACCCAGAAAAAAATCCAGCAGGCCTTTAACAACTTGATGTTTTTTAGCCAGAATTTTGACCGGGCTATAAAATCATTCCAGCCAACCACCCCTAAAATGATGATATATGGTATCGCAGGAAGGATAAACCTTTCCTGTTTATTCGGGAAATAGGAATGGAATACAAGAAATAACAAGGCAGGAAGGAAAAGGAGCAGATGTCGTTTTATTTTTCTGAAAAATCCAAAGAAAAAGAAAAAGCTTACAGGTGGTATTAACAAGGCAAGAATAACGAGAAGATAATTATACCAAGGCATTACAAAGTAATCGTGCGACGCAATGATATTGTAACGCACATATTCTGTCAGCTCGGCAAAAGGCCTGCCCCAAATGGCAAAATCGATCAAACCCTGTGTCAGCGAAATACCCGTGACAGAGCCGGCGGCTAAAATGACCGCTTCACGCCATTTTTTCTGTATGAGTAATGCAAGACCAGCTCCTACAGGGAAGAATATTGTCTGGAATCGAACCGAAAAGGCCAGTCCAAAAAGTAATCCTGCAAAGAGATATGACCACAGCCGCCGGTTCCTGTCATCAGCCGTGATCATGATCCATGTTCCAGATATGAGGAATGGGATACAAACCACTTCAACAAGGTTACGGACACTAATCCAGGGCATGAACCAGTATGCAGCAAGTAATATTCCCACAAGTTTTGCAGAAGCTACAGTATGAATTTTTTTTGTAATCTTAAAGCCAAGATATACCGTTATCAGTGAGAAAGCGGCATGCAGAAACCTGACGAAAAGCATTTTAATCTGAGGATCCTGTACATGAAGAAAATTGAGGATAAGGAAAGTAATGTACTGGAGCCCATTATAGAAAAAGCTATGGCCGGTAGGGTGGTTGTGTCCGGCACTGTCGGGCAGGTAGTTGTTATAATCCCAGCCTTCGACCCATGATTGCGGTGGTTCGACGACAAGGAAATGGTCGTCGTGCATGCCAAAGCCCCTGGCAAAAACTACGGAAATCAAACGAAGTATAATGGCTGTCCAGATGATGACGGCCAGCGGATGCCTTTCCCAGGAAGTTTTAATATATTTTATCATGCCTTGACAGAGCCCCAGGCCAGCCATGATGCATTAAAGCCCAAAATAAACGTTACTCAGCGCAAGGGGATTAAGGCACATGACAGGAATCTGGGATTTATTGAATATCATCGTCTCATCCCACGGTGCAAGCTTGAAACGGGGATCAGGGACCTCCGTATCGGTCATGATAATGACCAGATCGGCCATATTGCTTACAGCATATTCCATCACCTGGTCAGCAAATACCCCGCGTTCATTGGCGTTAACGATCCGGTAATATATCCCGTTCGCATCGAAAGCTTCCTTGATATGATGTGTGACTATATTGATACGGCTTGAGGAACCGGGATCATGAGCATATTTCTGAAACAGATGAATAGTCGAATTGAAAGTCCTGGCCAGATATATGGCCCATTTAACCTTCTGCCTGTCTTCCATGAAATCGGAAATCGGGAAGACGATATTTTTATAGCCCTTGCCAAAAGGTCGTTTCTGGACGACAATGACAGGACATGGTGATTTGAGAATGATCTTGAGAGCGAAACTGCCAACAAGCTTCTGAAATCCGACTTTTCCATGTGTACCCAGAACAACCAGGTTGGCATTTAACTCCCTGGCGACTTCCGGTATTCTCGTAAAGATGCTGCCGATACGAGTTATGGAATCAGCTTTAATCTTAAATTTCTTTTCAAGTGATTCAGCAGTTTTTCTGAGCTCATCAACAAGGTCTTCAAGGCCATGGTTTTGACTTTTTAAATGATCGCGTGTGTCTTTATTAACAACATGCAACAAATATACACTGTAACCAAGATACTGGGCAATTTCGGCACCATGCTGAATGGCATTTTTGCATACCTCTGAAAGATCAGTAGGGATTAATATAATTTTACCGGATGATTTATTATTCATATGCAATGTTCGTGTTTTATTAAGAGTTCTTTGACTTCTGACAGGTTCTGATTCTTTTTTTTCTGACGCAATATAACGGCAGAATCGGTGTAATAAGTATGTGTTTCAAGAAAATCGCTTTGAAGTTCATACCATCGTTTCAACGATACTTTATTAATATTCAGCTTATTCCATTCGTATTTCAATTGGTGGGCGATCATGAAAAAATCGTCGCGGCCCAGATAATCCAGATCAGCATCACAAAGGATTTTTTCGAGGTGGGTTTGTGCACTCTGCGGCAGCCGTGTAGTCAGAATCATTTTATTGATGATTTTAATATCTTCAGCGGTATAGCCCATTTCCGGCAGGAGTTTACGGGTTAGTCGTGTAGATGCTTCTTCATGTTCTTCATACTGCACGAGCATTCCCGAATCATGGAATAAAGCGGCCGTATTCAGCAGGATCAGGTCATGTCCGTTCACATTCTCCATTTCACATAGCTTCTCAACAGATTGCAGGACATCGAGTGTATGATCTACGTTATGATAACGGAGATCGGGTGAGAGCCCGTTCGAGAGCTTGTTTATAATAAAATCTTTGGCTTTTTCGTAATCCATGAAAGCAAATCAGTTAAAGTGAGTAAAAGTAAGGAATATTTAAAACATGAAGTATGGGACAGTGTGAAAATTTGTGCAACATCATTTTCTCTTGCCTGATCGTTTGAAGAATTGATACTAAATATATATTTGCTTAATCATCTCAGCCATGGTGGCGTCAATTTGCTCTCTTCGCCGTATGTCTTCAAAAAGACTCAACAGATCCTTAACATTCAAACGCCGTTTATCCTCACCGCTGAAGTCATAAACGATTTTGCCGTTATGCATCATCAGTATGCGGTCGCCGAGATTCACAGCCTGTTGCATTGAATGGGTGACCATGAGCGTCGTAAGATGATCTTTTGAGATCACCTCCCCGGTGAGTTGAACAACCTTACCGCCTGTCTTGGGATCCAATGCAGCCGTATGTTCATCAAGCAATAGAAGCCTGGGCTTATGCCATGTGGCCATGATTAAAGTAAGTGCCTGTCGTTGTCCTCCGGAGAGTTTACCTATTGGATTATCCAATCTTTCTTCAAGGCCCATATTCAGCATTTTAATTCTTTTGCTGAAGGCATCAAGCCGTTTGGAATGCAATGCCATACCAAGACCTCGTCGCATCCCTCTTCTCGACGCCAGTGCAAGATTCTCCGCTATACTCATATCGGGAGCTGTCCCGGTGAATGGATTCTGAAACACACGTCCGATGAAACTGGCACGTTTATGTTCTGGATAATTGGTAATGTCCCTGCCATCGAGAAGAATACTTCCGGTATCAGGATAGAATGACCCCGCAACAGCATTAAGCAGTGTTGATTTACCGGAACCATTAGTGCCGAGCAGGACAACGAAGCTTCCCTCTTTGATCTCACAGTTTATCCCGACCAGAGCGCGAACCTCATGAACGGTTCCGGGATTAAATGTTTTATAAAGATTCTCGATTTTCAGCATTGTATATCTCTGTTTATTTCCTGTAATCAGCAATGGCTATTTTGTTTTTCCTGTTAATCTTCTGCATCAATGTGGGGAGAATGAGGGCGATAAAAACGAACAACGCAGTGATCAGCTTAAGATCATTGGGATTCATGCCCCATCGCAGGGCGATGGCAACAAGCAGCCGGAAAAGTACAGATCCCATCACGGCTCCGGCAATGACAAAACCAAGGTTTTTCTCTGTTATCAGTGCCTCTCCGATGATGACACTGGCCAATCCCCATACCACCATGCCGATGCCCATCTGAACATCGGCAAAGCCCTGATATTGAGCCAGCAGCGCACCTGATAAGCCTATCAATCCATTGGAAATGGCAATGCCCAGAATAACCATATTTTTGGTGTTTACACCCAATGCCCTGATCATCTGCTGATTATTGCCGGTTGCACGCATCGCCGTACCCATGTCGGTCCTGAAGAACCAGTATAATAAGACAGTAATGGCTATTATAATCATAAAAATAAAAATGAGGACAAAAAGGTCTTTTTCAGGCACTGTCCAGCCAAGGAGATTAACTGTTTCTCTGCCCGGGGCAAAAACAGATTGCACACTTTCAAAATAGGTTATCAATGATTTCTCTGACAACAAGGGAACATTGCTTTTTCCCATCACATGCAGATTAACCGAGTAGAGTGCTGTCATGACGAGAATGCCGGCTAAAAGATTGTTGATATTGAAACGTGTATGCAAAATCCCTGTTATTGATCCTGCGATGAATCCTCCGCAGAAAGCCAGCAGGGTTGCCAGAACCGGATTGAGCCCGGCAACGATCAATGATGCGGCAATTGCAGCTCCAAGGGTTATCGAACCTTCAGCGGTAATATCCGGAAAATTGTAAATTCTGAAACTGATGAAGACTCCAAGTGCCAGCAAGGATAGTATAAGTCCAATAGTTATGGAACCAATGAGCAGCGTCATGTTTCACCTCCTGTGATTTTTATTGTCATAATTACTGTATTATGCATGTTGAATGATCTCTGTTTTTTCTATTTCCCCAATCCATACCGTTCCGCTCTTAAATCCGCTATCCCCGATTCCTACAAGGTCTCTTTCATCATTAATCAAGTGGAGAATATGCTGGATCTTGTCATTTTCAAAAAAAGATACAATCGCGCTGTTCAATTCGATGTTTTCTTTTCTCAGGGGATGATATGAAAAGACAGCGGTGTGAAAGTGTCCCCACAATTCTGATCCGGAAGAAATTGGCCGGAGAAAGGATTTCATGGCTTCTTCCGGCGCATTATGAAGGATACCGACTGTCGCTGTCAGCATCTTGTCATATTCGGGCTCGGTGGTGATATGCAAATGATCACGAACCTCCGGGAACTGAAACAGGGCTGCACCTGAAGGGTCTCGGACCGGCGACGAGGTGAGTGAAGCACCTACCAGGCCGGTGGTCTCCGCTAACATCACAATACCAGCGCTGTTAAAATTGGTCAGTTTCATGCAGTTGGTAAAAAGTCTGCTGCAAGGAATACTTTTTCTGACACCCTGCATATCATAACGAATAGTATGATTGAAAGAACCTGAAAAGATGATCGAATAAAGGCTTTTAATTTCAGGGATAAGTTGTCCGCTCCTTATCAGATAATCAGGGAGACTGGTTCTGTTGGCAGGCAGGTAGCAGACCACATCTCCCAGTCCGATGAATTCACCGAAACGCTCCCGGCAATCGTCAAAATTATTACCAAATGCACCCAGACCGATTCCAAAGCTGCCTGAATTAAAACGTTCATTGTCCAAGAGTGCACCTGTAAAGCTGCCGCTGTTGAGGTGATCAGGATTCCCGGTAAACCGGCAATGCAACCTGGAGGATTCATTCAACGGAATTTGAGTAAAATGTACATTATCCAGGATCTCTTCCTTTACTGACGCTTTGACTTCTGCTGGTTTTTCAATATCTTCACCGGACAACAGGCTCCTAAGTCCGACCATCTCCAGAACGGTCCTTACATTATCTGAAATCTCATTTAGTGTTAACGAGCCATTGATGTCATGAAGCTGTTTAAAATAGTTCAGTAACACCCTTATGCCCGCTGAGCTGATATAGCTGATCTCCTTCATATTCAGCCTTATATCATAATGTCCTTCACGGATGCTGTCATCAAGGTAGCTTCCCAGTTGCGATGACCAGTAGGCATCTATGCGCCCTCTCAGGTTAAGAACGAGTATTTGATGATCAAAAGATTTGGATATCTCAAGGATTTCACTCATCGCTTATTCTCTTTTTATGATTTTATCGGCTTTACTGATCACTGCATCCGGGATGGAAATTCCATAGTAATCGGCTGCTTCAAGATTTATAATAAGATTAGTTTTGCTGACAAACTCAAAAGGCAGATTTGAGGCTTGTTCTCCCTGGAGGATTCTCAAAGCAAGCCTTGCAGCATCTTTTCCAGCCTGAATATAATCTCGTGAAACAGCCAGGATGGCTCCATCTTCGACCTGTTCACTTACAAACCCAAACAGCGGTATCTTTGTTTTCCTGGCAACCCGGTTGATTCCGGGGAATGATGCAGATGTAAGGTTGTCAATGATCTGACAAATCACATCAATTCTCTGTGAGCACATCGATAAAGCAGCATCGGTGATTTCAGAGCTTGAATTTACCGGAGTGGCAATGACCTCAAGACCTTCCTGTTTTGTGTATTTTCTGAATGTCTCCAGATTATTTACGGAATTGGCTTCGCCCGGTGAATACAAGGTCCCGATTCTGTGAGCCGAAGGAAGCAAGGTTTTTAGAAGTTTAGCCATGCCTTCATAATCGCCCATTGTCGAAATACCGGTTACATTCGGCAAATGCTGTGAGAAACTTTTTCCCGCACCGGCAGTGATGGGATCAGCTACTGTAGTAAATACAATATCCTGGTCCTTGATCTTCTTTATAGCACACTGTAAAGTGGGTGTGGATGTGATGAACACGATATCATATTTATCGGATGCCACCTGATTGATTATGGAATTCAAGGTTGTAATGTCGCCCTGTGCATTTTTAATTTGAAGATCAAAATCTTTGCCCTCCAAAAGCCCTGATTCTTCCAAGCCATAGATAAGGCCCTGAAGTGTAAGCTCTGATATGGGAGCATCATTGTACTGAACTATAACGAATCTGAACTTATGATCACGATTTCGCTTTCTCATGAAGGAGTTACGGTCATTTTTACCGGATGCCATGTCTAACTTATCTGAGGCCATGCTGACTTTTTTCAGCTCTTTAGGTATCAGGATACCCAGGATTTTTGCCTTTTCAAAGTTGATGACGATCTGTTCCTCCACATAATTTTCAAGAGGTATGGTGTCAACATTTGCCCCATTCAGCACTTTGGCCACAACCCCGGCTGAATGATAGCCTGTGCCGTACCATCCTATTCCTGCAGCAGCAAGAGCACCATGGCTGACATACTCATAATCATTGATAATGACAGGTATCTTGCTTTTATCAGCAGTTTTGATGATTCCATCCAAAGCCTGAATAGCAGTGTTATCCCCTGTTATCCATAGGACCTGGATGTCTTTTGTCACAAGGACCTGGATAGCCTGAAGAACCTCATTGGTATTAACAACCGTGATCTCTTCGAGCGCTATGTTTTTTTGGGCAAAGAGCTCCCTGCCGACACTGACAGCCTTTCGGGAATTGGCTTCCGACGAGTTGTAAATCGTACCTGCAGAGCGGATACCAGGTATCAGGGTGGTAATTAGCTCTATCGTTTTTTCTATTGGAGGAAAAGAGCCGACTCCAGTTACATTAGGACGGTGCTCATTGTAATTTGTACCCGCACCAGCGGCTATCGGATCATAAACGTAAGTGAAAACAATGGGTTTGTTTTTCACGATTGTCAGCGCAGCTGTCAAACATGGCGTAGAGGTTACAATCAACAGATCGATTGGCTGGTTATCCAGATTTTGCAATACACTCGGAATATTGGAAATTTCACCATTTGCATGGGATAAGATGACATTGAGGTTGCTGTCTTTAACAAATCCCAGATCAGCTAAACCATAAAACAAACCTGTCAACAGGTTATCGAACGATTCTTCCGGCGCAAAATAAGCAATACCGATGCTGTAGGATCTTCCAATCTCAGCAGTCGTGCCGGTTGCTTTTTGCCGGAGACTCCCCTTAGATTTAAGGGCCGTCCTGTTTCTCCAGTCAGAGAATATCAGCAAGGCGGCAATCATAAAAATCAAAACAATACCTTTGAGCAATGGTTTTATTCTCCTGATCATTTATAATCTGTTTTTGTTAATTGCGAAAGTAATACACTTGGCAAAACACACAAAACCTTACTTCCTCACGGATGATACCTCACCGCAAGCATGGTGATGTCGTCCGACTGCACAGCACCGGTTGTATATGTACTCAGATCTTGCATGACTCTTTGGATAATCTCTTCAGGCGAAACATTACCAATTGTTTTAAGCACACCTTCAAGCCGTTCCTCGCCATAAAGCTCATTCCTGGTACTCATCGCCTCTGTGACGCCATCGGTATAGAGATACAACGCATCTCCCTTATTTACGCTGACACTCTTTGGTTTGAATTTAATGCCGTCAATCACGCCCATAACAATGTCGTGGGTAAGCTCGATACCTCTCACTGTACCGTTTGGTGACACGATATAGGGTGGATTATGTCCTGCATTGGAATAGCGGAATTCCCCCGTCCTGGTATTCAAAATGCCATAAAAGACAGTCACAAACATGCTGTTCACACTTTCTTTGCACAGGAGCAGGTTGGAGTACTCAAGACAATCTTCAGGTGCAAGGCCTTTAATGGCGGCCGCCCTGATTATCGTCCTGCTGACAGCCATGTAAATCGCTGCAGGTATACCCTTATCGGATACATCAGCAATGACAACCCCAAGGTGGTCATCATCAATCAGAAAGAAGTCATAGAAATCCCCGCCGACTGACTTTGCTGCATTCATCGAAGCAAACAGGTCAAAATCCTTCCTGTTGGGGAAAGGCGGGAATACCTTGGGAAGAATTGCTTGCTGGATCTCCTTGGCAATATCCAGGTCATGCTGAAGTGATACAAGCTGCTCATGTTCTTTATTTGCCTGCTGAAGGATGTGTATATGCTCAATGGTCTTATTGATGGTGATCTCAAGATCCTCGAAGTTGATGGGTTTGGTGATAAAATCAAACGCCCCCCGGTTCATGGCTGTCCGGATATTGTCCATATCCCCGTAAGCTGAAACAATAACCGTTTTCAAGGCAGGATTCTTGAGTTCATTAAGTCTTGCAAGAAGAGTCAGACCATCCATTTCCGGCATGTTGATGTCGGAAAGAATAATCGAAATATCGGGATGCTCCAGAAGCTTCGACAGGGCTTCAAGTCCGTTTATTGCAAAGACGAAGTCGTATTTCTTTTCTCTGAGCATCGTTCTGAACTTTTGCCGCATAAGAAGCTCCATATCCGCTTCATCATCGACGATCATGATTTTTACAGTATCCATTTTCTTATGATTCAATTGTTAATATTTATTTTTTCTCTTATATTACAGATAATTTTCTTTCAACCTTTTCCTTCATCCAAACCCATTATCAGCTCCTATCGGGAATCGTGATAACAAACTCTGTCGATTCCCCTTCCTGCGAGTTTACCTCCAATTTTCCACTGTGTATTGATGAGATGATATCATAACTCATTGACAATCCAAGACCGGTACCTTTACCCGTTGGTTTGGTTGTGAAAAAGGGTTCAAAAATTTTAGTGATGACCGATTGTGGGATACCGGTGCCATTATCTTTAATTTTTATGACAATGTTCATATCGATGCGTTTGGTGCTGATGCTGATCTCCGGAGAATATCCGGTCTGAATTTTTTGACTCTTCTCGAAGACTGCGTAACAAGAGTTGTTCACGACATTCAGGATAACCCGCGAGAAATCCTGAGGCACAACCTTTACCCTACCAACCTGCGGATCGAAATCCAGTTTAAAGGTTGTGTTAAATTCTTTGTTTTCGGCTCTGGTGCCATGGTATGCCAAATTAACATACTCTCCAATGAGCTGGTTCAGGTCGGTCACCTGGAATTCGCCGGACTTACCTCGGGAATGCTGTAACATACCTTTGACAATCCTGTCGGCTCTTTTTCCATGCTCATTAATCTTCTGAACATTCCCTTCGATCATGCCGATCACTTCTCCCATATCGGCAAATGTTTCAGCTCTGATATTATTCTTTTCCTTTTCGAGACTTGATTTAAGCTCATCAGCAAGATCGATGGAAAGTGCAGAGAAATTATTGACAAAATTGAGTGGATTCTGGATCTCATGAGCGATGCCTGCAGTCAGTTTTCCCAACGATGCCAGTTTTTCAGATTGAATGAGCTGATCCTGTGTCTCCTTTAAATCATCCAGGGTTTTTTGCAGATCATCGGTCCTCTCTTTAACAATTGTTTCAAGCCGCTGCTTTTCTTTTATCAGCTGCCGTGAACGCAGCACAACGATAATGTAAATCAAGCCACAGAGCACGATCAGGTAAAGCATAAAACCCCACCATTTCAGGAACCAGGGTGTTCTGATAAAGAAGGAATAACGGGCTTCTTCACCTGCTTTTCCATAGACGTTTATTGATCGTACATGGAAAGCATAGTCTCCTTTTCGAAGGTTGGTGTATTCCTTCTGGAGTTCGGATGTCCATTCTGACCAGGTTTTATCAAAACCCTGCAGGTAATACTGGTATTGATTTTTCCCTCTGACAGGGTAACTTGCTGATGCAAATGTAAAACGTATGGCATTAGCGGAATAATCTATCCGTGGAATAAAATCAGCAGGCTGATCATCAATGACTTGCCTGCTGGGGTTTGAATAGGCACCATCAAATATCACTGAATCATTTTTAATGACAGTCTTTCTTATAAATGTAAGGTATGACCGGTTATAGTCTCTGGCCACTGACGGATCATAACGAAGAAGACCTTGTGGTCCGCCAAACCAGCAAATGCCGTCAGTTTCAGGATAAATTACCCATGTGACAAAATCAGCTACTGGGAGAAATGGCTGAAAAAGATGACGGAAGTCTTTTTCTCCCTTCCTTAAATGGAAAGTGATATTCTTTTCGTCACCTGTTGTTGTCCAAAGATCCCTATGGCTGTTTTCTACTAAATCCATGAGCCAGATCGTGCTATACAGGCTATCTCCCGGGAAAAGAATAAACGATCTGAAAATGTCTGATTCCGGGTCATAACTGACCAGACCATTCCGTGTGCTCACTACAGGCGCAGGATCCAGCTCGTTGAGATGGTTACCTGAGCTGGCAGGAAGCCCGGATAAGGTGTCGTACTTTTCTGTTTTTCCTGTTAGAGGATCGTATCGCACTATATTTTCCAATGGACTGTTTAACCAGAGATTTTGTATTCCATCTTCGACAATCTCCCTGATTTCCATGTCTATTCCCGGGACATTGCCTTTATCGGTCCATATTCCGTTTTTGAATTCCAGAATGTGCAGTCCTTCCGTTTCGCCGGCAAAAATCACTGAGGGTTTCCACCTGGATCTGCATAGCTTCAGGAAGAATCCTTGCGAAATTAAACGTGCTGTAAAATCATGAACAAGAAAAATACCTTTGCTGGTCGCTGCCAGCAAGTCATTATCAACAGGTACTATCGACCAGCATGCCGTGGTTATACCTGGTACAGATGTGAAGACATCCTGTTTCCCATCATAGTAATACAGACCCTGGTATGTTGCTGCGTAAAAAATTTTATTTTGCCGAAGGATATCTATGACACCGCCCCTGATACCAGCCGATTCAGAAAAGAAGGAAAATGGAGAGGGAATGTCCAGATGTGCCAGCCCGTTATTCAATGCCGACCAGAGAGTATTCTCTTTATCGATGAACAGATTTTGGACATTGTCATCCGGAAGTCCTGCATTTTTGTCGATGACCTTTTTGATCCTGCCATCCGGATAAAGAAGGACAATGCCCTTTCTTGCCGTTCCAAATGCTATACAACCGTCATTCAGTCTTATACCGCATGTGATCTGGCTCTCTTTAAAAATGGGATCAGCTTCTGACGGAAAGTCTTTCAGCGTATTATTTTCAAGGAGATACAATCCCTGGTCAGCCGCACCAAGCAATAAACTCCCTTCATAATATGACAAGAGTGCATTGATGAGCGTAGCCTCCGGTAAATTCTCAATTCCGCTCACACCTGTTGTTTTACCATTTTTGATGAAATAGAGGCCTCCCCTGACCAGCTGATAGTATAAAGCACCATCAATATAAAATGTAGAATGGATCTCTTTATCCATCTGCCAGGTCTTAATTTCATTATCCTTCAGGAGAAATATCGTTCGACTGGTTATAAAATAGATACCCTCAGGTGAAGCGAACGTTTTGATAACATCAAGAAATTTCAGCTGATCAGGATTAATGAGTTTATTTAAACTGATAAATTCCATGCTGCCATTCCTGGCAGGTTCCAGATAACCGATCTCTCCTCTGGCGCCCACATATATCTTACCGGAGGTATCCACAGCCAGCGAAGTGACTTTTGTAATCTGTTTTGTCGGAATAAGTCGCCAGTTTTCACCATCGTACTCCATGACACCCGCAAAATTCGCCACATAGATTACACCACGGTTATCCTGAACTATATCGAAATTCTGCGTGTGGGCATTATACTCGTCCGCACTGAAATACCTGATAAAGGGATAACCCTGCTCACTGTTCACTATGACCTGTCCATGAACCGTCAACGACAACAGAATGATGAACAGCGTAACAATAAAGCTTCTCTTTTTCCCGTATCTCATTACCTGTAAACTATGAATGACCATTCATGACAATTTATGACTATCATTTACCATTTATTATTTTCCCTCACAGGTTTTCCTATATTCGATATCAGCTCCTACATATTTTTCCCACTCTTCATGGCTCATATTCCTTGTCACTATCTCACAGATTTTTTGTGCCAGCAGTTCTGCTTTTATCGTCCTGATCTTTATTGTTTTATCCGAGTTTCCTGAGATCAGTTTGTTCCCATCAGGCGTAAATACGATGCTGTATATCCATGACCCGATATCATCTTCGATGATCATGGGTTGATCTTCCGGCCGGGCTATATTCCAGATCCTAATCGTTCCGTCATAACTGCAGCTGGACAGAAATCGGTCATCCTGGCTGAAATTAAGGCTGGTGACTCCGGAGCTATGGCCAATCAGGTTGATAGGTTTTATGTCATTTTCCCTGAAGTTCCACAGTTTTATCAGTCCGTCAGCCTGTCCGGCTGCCAGAAATGAACCATCCTGGCTGAAAGACAAGCAATATACTGTATTGCCTGATGGTGATATTTCCCTGGTATCTGTTGACACGCTGTTTATAGCATTTATAAGGATTTTTCCCTGGTTGGTAGCCCAGAGGAGGTTTTTCCCATCAGGGCTGAAACATACCGCCGTTATAATTGCTCCTGCTGAAGGCATATTCTTCCATGAAGAGGGTTGTTGTGAAACATCCCATATCCGAATATTGCCGTCGGAACAGGCCACCGCAAGGTTTTTGCCGTCCGGATGAAAACTCAGATCATAAATGATGCCTCCCTGACCTTCAAGAACGCGAAAGGGATAACCTGCTGCGTTCAGATTCCATACAAGAACAGCTCCTTCCATCGTACCTCCGGCCAGCAAATTACCCTGCCGGTTCAAGGCAAGTGTCCTGAACCCAGTTTCCCCGTATTTATCAGTAGTAAGACTGACAGGAGTAATGTTCGGACTGGTGAGATCCCAGATGTCAACAGTTCCATCGAGACTGCATGAAACCAGCATGTGTCCGTTGTGGTCAACAACAACCGATCGTATTTCATCTTTTTGATTTCTTAAAACAATTTCATCATCTACCACTCCTGATAAAGCCCTGAAAATATCAGGATCGTTTTCTTTTCCTTCGTTTTCTTTATTGAACACATATGCCTGCAATGCAAGGAGGGCGGGCAGATCACTCTGCACGCTTTTCTCCATTTCTGATGATTGGACAGCCAGCGATCGGGCGATAGCCAGAAGACGTAGTCGCCTGGCATGCTGCTCTGAATTTTCAGCGTTGATCCGCTGCTCATCTGCAATATGTTTTTGAGATATCGCCTCCTGCCGCTGCTGTTCTGCCTCATCCCGGGCAATGATAGCCTGCGACTCAGCCTCCTCAGCCAATTGCCGTTGCACCTGTGCCTCTTTTTTCTCTTTTAAGGCAATATTTTGCTGCTCAACAGCATATTGCCTCTGCTCCTCAGTGATCAGCTTCTGCTGCTCCGCAATCTGCTGTTGTTGCTCTGATATCTTACGCTGTATCAGGGCTTCTTTCTGCTGATCGGCCGCTTTGCGAACCTCCAGCATGGCAATCCGCTCTTTTCCCTCGGCTTCCTTTTCACTCACCTGCGCTTTATATGACAGGCTGAATGAAATAATAACCAAAACAATGGAAACAATACTAATGCCTCCAAGAATAATGATCAATGTATTCTTCCTGATTTGACTCTTCCCGGAAATGTTTTCAGAATCAGAGTTTTCCATAAAATAGTACCCATCTGTTATAATGAGCTGCTTTCACAGATTTCTTCAGCAAAAATTTGCCCTAATTTAGTTATTTCCATAATTGGTACAACAGGAAGTTAAGAATCCTTTAATTTTAAATGAATAATTGTGCAATAAATAATTGCTTTATCAGATTTATGATTTGCACAATGGATTATTTTTCTATTTTTACAGTGATAAAGTATGTCAGGCTTTTGAAATTTGCCTGTAATGAAAGAGAAAGAGATTATTATCACCAACGAATTGTCAGAACTCAGCCGTATCACAAGCGAACTGGAAATTCTTGGTGAAGTATGGGACTGGTCAGCGAAAATCATTTTCAACATTAACCTTGTTATTGAGGAATTGATAACAAACATTATATTTTACGCGTACAGGGATAAGGATAAACATAAGATAACCATCGGATTTAACCTTGATAATAATATACTCAGAATAAGGATTGAAGATGATGGTGTGGAATTCAATCCTTTACTCTCAAATAAACCTGATGACCTGAATAAGTCCATTGAAGAAAGAAAGATCGGCGGACTGGGCATCCATTTTGTGAGGAAACTGGTGGATAATGTTGAATATCAGAGATATGAAAAGAAAAATGTGCTTACTTTAATTAAGAAAATATAAATCTTGCTATATGGAAATACTCGATTCAAAAAATGATAATGTGACCATCCTTGAGTTGGTAGGTCGGCTGGATACCACGAATTATAATGTTCTTGAGAAAAAAATTATAGACCTGATAGATAACAATGTGGTATACATCCTTATCGATTGTTCAAAGCTCGATTATGTGAGCAGCTCAGGTTTAAGGATATTGCTGATGGCACTTAAGAAAATCGCTTCAGCTAAAGGTAAGTTTGTGTTATGCAGTCTGCAGGAAAATATTGCCGAAATATTTGAAATATCTGGTTTTACAAGTATTTTCGAAATTTTTCCCGGCAGGGCTGAAGCTCTTGGCAGCTTTTCCTCATAAATCATCCTGATACTGCATCTGCCTGGTCGAGTCATGTGATTGATATCTTTCATCGATTTTGTATTTATGACATTCTTTATTCACTATAGAGATCCAAGGTCAACAGAAATTGAAAAATATCTTGAAACTATCCCCAAATGCCCGGGAACCTGCATATTTATCGATATTGTCGATTCAACACATATTAAATACCAGACCGATCTCCGCGATTGGGGCAAACGGCTGAATAACACCTTCAACTTCATCTCCATTCTTAATGAATTTCCCAGCCATATTGTAAAAGGTATCGGTGATGAGATGATGCTGTTTGTGCCCGATGAGGATCTCAAAATACGCAAGAACTGCAATAATTATTATGCTCTCCTTGAGGAGATTTATGCCACATTGTATAATATTAAATATTTTCCGGTCGATAATCTTTTCCTGCAAGCCAAGGTGGCCATTCATTATTGTACCGAGGTTTATAACATCACCTTCCTTGAAAACTACAACGACTATTATGGCATTGATGTTGACCTCTCAGCCCGCCTGATGCTGAAAGCAAAGGCAAACAGGATCGTGATGAGTGAAAAATATTACTCACAGGTTCAAAATGCCTTGCTGGAATTGAAGCTTCCTGCGAAAACAGGCTGCCTTGAAAAGGTATCGGAAAAATATGTTGAAGATTTCAAAGGTGTGCCTCATGTCACAGGATTCAGGACGATCGATGTATGATCCTGTGGCACTATTTATTCGTTTTCCTGATATCACTCCTGATCTGGATGAGTCTGAAAAGCCTGATTATTATAAAAATGATGACCAGTGAAAATATAATAGTCGCTCCTGATGGAATATTCAGAAAATAGGAGATGATTAATCCTGCGAACGCTCCTGCAAATCCAATGATGACCGATAAAACCATGATCATTTTGTACCGGTTCGAAAGCATATTGGCCACTGTTTGCGGTATGGTCAGAAGGGAAATGATCAGGATGATGCCGGCAACGCGTATATTGAAGACGATGGTCAGGGCAATCAGCCCCATCAGGATATACTTGATCAGATCGACTGGCACCCGCCGTGTACGGGCAAATTCTTCATCAAAAGCAATATACAGGATCGTGTGGTAAAAAAAAATAAAAAAGAGGATAAGAATGGCATTTAACAGCAGCAGGAGAAATATATCCGTGTACGACACGGTGAGGATGCTGCCAAATAGGTAACTCATCAGATTTGGCACATAACCTGGTGTCAGAAAAATAAAGATGATACCCACTGCCATACCGAATGACCAGAAAATGGCTATCATGGAATCTTCACGAACTCTTACTTTTCTAACCAGATATTCAATGCCGAGGGCAGAGAAAACACTGAAAATGGCGGCACCTAACATTGGATTAATTCCGAGAAAATAACCTAGTCCGATACCCCCGAATGATGTATGTGTTATTCCTCCGCTGATGAAAACCATTCGCCTGGTCACAATATACGTTCCGATGATACCGCAGGAAATACTCGTCAGCACAGCCGCCACTATGGCATTTATAAAAAACTGGTAATGAAAAAGTGCAAGCAGTGATTCCATGGTCAATCATGTTTTTTTAGAATGGTATGAGGAATATTGCCATGCGAAATAATCTGAATAGGACAATCATATGATGCCAGCTGTTCTTCTGTGATGATGTTGGAAGGATGGTAATGCAAGGTCCTGTTTACACAGGCAATTGTTTTAATGTATGCGGCAATGGTGCCGATGTCGTGCGAAACGGTAATAATGGCCATCCGGGTATTTAATTCTGTCAGCATTCTGTAAAGGTCACTCTCAAACGTGTTATCTACATATGTATCAGGTTCATCCAGGAGAAGAAGCATGGGTTCGGAAATGAGTGATCGGCAAAGGAATACCCGTTGGGCCTGGCCTCCGGATAACTGACCAATATTTTTGTCTTTTAACCCTGCAATTCCTGTCCATTCCAGCCATTCTATTGCTTTTTGCCGCTCAGTTTTCGTAAAACGCCTGAAAAATTTATCCCTGGAGAGTAATCCGGATAATACAACATCCATTACTGTTATGGGGAACTTATTATCAAACTGATGTCTTTGTGGCAGATAGCCTATAATATGTTGCCGGTTGGCTATATATTGAGGATTGTAAAGTACTCTTCCTGATACTGGTGGCAGCTCACCCAAAATGATTTTAAGCAGTGTGGTTTTACCTCCTCCATTGGGCCCGATTATGCCAATGAAATCCTTTTCCCGTATGGTCAGGTTAACATTCCTGAGTACGACCTCACTTCCATAAGCTGCAGTTACCGATTCGAGTTCAAGAATCATGCTCATGTTATATCACGGATTTAATGCTTTATTCAACGTATTAACAATGGCTTCCATATTTGAAAACCAGTCATAAGCCATTGGATCTATAACGGCTAATGTGCCTTTTATTTCCCTTGCCACAGCCAGGGCATTATCAGTATCAAACTCCTTTTGAATGAGTATCATGCGGATATGTTCCTGTTTAGCGAGGTCAATGATTTGCCGGAGGTACGCTGGCGCTGGATTCTTCCCTTCACGTTCGATGGCGATCTGCTCCAGTCCATAGTCTCTTGCCAGATACCCAAGTGCCGGGTGGTAAATGATAAACCGATGTAACCGGCACTGCTCAAAAATGGATTGTAGCTTGTTGTCAGCACTGTCTAACCTTATGATCAGTCGCTCATAATTTTTCTTATACATTTCAGACCGTTGCGGATCAATTGCTTCCAACGCAAGATAAATGGTCAGAGCCATTCTTTTTACCTCTTTTGGCGACAGCCAGATATGGGGATCTGCGCCCTGTTCACCGGGAGATACCTGAGAGGAATCTCTATCGGTAAGTAAATCAATACCTTCGGAAAGATTGATAATTTTTATTGCCTGGCTTATTGAGCCAATTTTATCCGTCAAAACACGTTCAAATTCGAAGTTGCCAATTTTGAAATAAGCAACCGAATTCTCAAGTTCCAGTATTTGTTTCGGTGTGGGATCAAAAGCTTCATGATTCGCTCCGGGAGGAATTATCACATGGACAGTATATTCTTCATTAGCAATTTGGTCAATAAGATACTTTTCAGGTAATATGCTCACAGTTAGCGACTTTTTATTACCCGAATGTTCCCGCGGTCCACAACTGGCAATGATAACCAACAAACCTGCTATAATCCACCACTTCATCCTTATCTGAATGTTTATGTTTAAATTTGAATTGACCTCAACCCCCGGCCCCCTCTCCTCCAAGAGAGGGGGTGAAGGGGGTGAGGTGGTTTGGGGTTCATAACAATTAAATTTTCCATTTCAAATTTTCTTATATTCCTGCAGTATTCAAATTCCCAAGACTGGCTGTAATAAAACGCGTCTGAGTCCTGTCATCATCATTATAAAGTTTCAGTGCTATCTGTAAATGCAGGTTATAGATGTTCATCTCAGTCTCCTTTGATTTGATCTTCCCAACATGCAGGATGTCGGAATTAATGATTCCATAATCACGCGATGGCTTATCTTCAAATATCTCATCGTGCTGCTGCTCAAGGATTGCCGTATCATAAGCATGCTTGAATTCATGGATATTGGCGATGTCATGAATTGTGAGGACCTGAAGGTTCTCTATTCCATCAATATTTATAGTGAACCACGAATATACATTTTCATCGATCAGACACCGGTTTAAGTTGTCCTTTATGAGAATCCTGGCATTATTGATCATGGCCCTTCCATAATAATTATTTTCAAAGGTATAAATCTTATCATAGGTGATGGCATATCGCAGATTCACTTCGCCAAGGGTTTTTCGTAATTTGGGGTAGTAATGATAGGAGTTAAAAACCCGCAATGTCACAGCGAAATTACTGGCAAACACAAGTGAATGCAATGGGGTGTCAAAGATCAGAAAGCCCCCGTCACCCGTACTTATGAAACTATTTTCAATACTTTTTTGTGTATATTTCTGAAACAGGTAAGGATGGTTTTCCAGGCATACTTTGATGGCCGTTTTGAAAAGAAGTTTAAAAAGGAATGGAAGCAAAGTCTGTTCAAATTCACCATAGGAGGTGTACTGAAAAATATCTATTCCAAGAACCGATTTGCACCCGATATCTTCATAGCAGACATACTTATTCAGGCTGTCATAAAGGTCACGATCATCAGGGATAACATTGGTCTTCTCGAAGACAACCCGTCTGTCGGTTTTATGTAAAAAATCGAGTATTTCGTGATAGTGCAATATTTTAATGGATTCAGTCATGATAATTGGGATTTTGTTGTGTATAGTACAATTATTTTACGTTTACTCACACTAAGTCGGCGGTCGGCGGTCGGCGGTCGGCGGCGGAGCGAAGCGACGTCCCGCAGAGCGCAGCGAATGCGGGATTGGCAGTCGCCAGTCGCCAGTCGCTCTTCGCTCCTCGCTCTTCGCTATTCGCTCCTCGCCAATTTCCCTCTAAGATACTTCCCTGTATAGGAGTCTGCAACCGTGATAAGTTCTTCCGGTGTGCCTTCAAAAACCACTTTCCCGCCATGGTCACCGCCTTCCGGGCCAAGGTCGATGATCCAGTCTGCACATTTGATGACATCCATGTTATGTTCAATAACAATTATGGAATGTCCCTTTTCAATGAGTGCATGAAAGGCATCTAATAATTTATTGATATCATGGAAGTGTAATCCGGTTGTGGGCTCATCAAAAATGAATAGGGTAGGAGTGTCAGTAGCGCCTTTCGACAGGAAAAAGGCCAGCTTGACACGTTGTGCTTCCCCTCCGCTGAGGGTACTGGATGATTGTCCCAATTGCAGATACCCCAGTCCGACATCCTGAAGAGGTTTGAGTTTCTCGATGATCTTGTGTTCAGAATGTGTTTTTTTTCCGGTCACTTCAAAGTGTGTGATGGCCTGGTCAACAGTCAGATCCAATACATCACTGATGGTTTTGTTCCTGTATGTTACTTCCAGGACCTCCTCCTTAAAGCGCTTACCTCCGCATGATTCGCATGTGAGAAAAATATCAGCCATGAACTGCATTTCTATTTTTACCACTCCTTCACCCTCGCACTCTTCACATCTTCCACCTTCAATGTTGAACGAAAAAAAGCCGGGTTTATACCCCCTGATTTTTGCCAACTGCTGATCGGCATATAATTGTCTGATATCATCATAGGCCTTCATATAAGTGGCCGGATTAGAACGTGACGAACGACCTATCGGATTCTGGTCAACGAGCTCTACATTGCCGATGCGCTCATAATCGCCAGATAATCTGTCGAACCGGCCTGTTTTATCGCCATAACCTCCATATATTTTCTTCAGTGCTGTATAAAGGATATTTTTCACCAGTGTGGTCTTGCCTGAACCGCTCACACCTGTCACCGCTGTGAAAGCATTAAGCGGGAATCTGACAGTGATGCCTTTAAGATTATGTTCCCGTGCCCCGCTTATTTCAATGAATTCTTTCCACTTCCTTCGCTTTCCGGGAATTTCTATCTGAAGAATATGGTTAAGGTATTTGGATGTCAGCCCGTTTTCTGATTTGAGGAGTTCCGTGAAGGTTCCCTGAAAAACCAATTCTCCGCCATGGCTGCCCGCAAATGGACCAATGTCGACAATCTGGTCAGCAGCCCGGATGATCTCCTCATCATGCTCAACTACAATAACCGTATTTCCTATATCCCTCAGCTGAAAAAGAACTTTTATCAGGCGGTGTGTGTCGCGCGGATGGAGTCCGATGCTGGGTTCATCAAGGATGTACATTGAGCCGACTAAACTGCTTCCAAGCGATGTGGCAAGATTTATACGCTGTGATTCACCCCCTGATAATGAGGATGATAACCTGTTAAGTGTCAGGTAACCAAGGCCAACATCCTCCAAAAATTGCAGACGGTTTGTAATCTCGATCAATAGCCGGTTTGATATCTGATGATCAGTTTTATTTAATTTCAATTCCTTGAAAAAAGCCAGGGAGTGGCTCACAGGCATCAAAACAATATCTGAAATGGATTTGCCGCCGACCTTAACATAGTTGGCATCTTTGCGCAACCTGGTGCCCTTGCAGTCAGGACATACTGTCTTCCCACGGTAACGGCTCAGTAAAACCCTGTATTGTATCTTATAGGTTTGCTCCTCAACATATTGGAAAAATTCATTCAATCCTGCGAAATAGTCATTCCCTGTCCAGAGTAACTTTTGCTGTTCCTCTGTCAACTCATAATATGGTTTGTGAACCGGGAAATCAAACTTATAGGCATTCATCACCAGCACATCCTTCCATTCGCTTAGCTTCTCACCTTTCCAGCAGGCAATGGTATCATTGTAAATCGATAAGTTCTTATTCGGGATGACAAGGTCTTCATCAATGCCGATAATACTGCCAAAGCCTTCACACGTTTTGCACGCACCATAGGGATTGTTGAAGCTGAATAAATTGACAGATGGTTCCTCAAAGGTGAGACCGTCAAGCTCAAAACGGTTGCTAAACCTTTCTTTCTTAGACTCTCTGCCGACATTTGATTCGATAATGCATGTACCTTCGCCTTCATAAAATGCCAGCTGAACAGAATCAGCAATCCGCGACCGCAGATCTTCATCATCATGTTTCACGACAAGGCGATCGATGACCAGAAATAGCCCTTTCAGCTCATCTTCATTGAAAATATGGCCATTCAACTCTGCTATACGAAGGATCGCCTCATTGAACTGTAACCTTGTGAAACCTTGCTGTATCAGGATCTGAAGCTGCTCAGCCACGGTACGTCCTGGTTTGATGAAGAGAGGGCAGGAAATAATGAACTTTTCATCCTCACCGAACGTATAAATATGGTCAACGACATCGGTAACAGAATGCCTTTTGACCTCTTTGCCGCTTACAGGAGAAAAAGTACGCCCTATACGGGCATAGAGTAACTTAAGATATTCATAGATTTCAGTGGAAGTGCCAACTGTTGAACGGGGATTACGGGTATTGACTTTTTGTTCGATCGCAATGGCCGGGGCTATTCCGCGGATATAATCAACTTCAGGTTTGGTCATCCGGCCAAGAAACTGGCGGGCATAAGCACTTAAACTCTCAACATAGCGTCGTTGTCCATCAGCATAGAGCGTGTCAAAGGCGAGGGAAGACTTGCCTGAACCAGATAAACCGGTGATAACTATCAGTTTGTTGCGCGGTAAAGCCACCGATAGGTTTTTCAGGTTGTGTACCCGCGCTCCTTTGATGATAATATAGTTCTGGGGATCAAGATGTTCAAACTCGTCAGAAAGCATGTAGCAAAATATAATTTACAAAATTATAAAAAAATTTGCACTTCATGTTTCATTGATATATATTTGCAAGCAGTAAAGACGATTTACTCTGTAATATTTTTTGAAACCTGACGTTAACGCAATACATCTCACCTGTATTGTACAAATCAATAGGAGGAACATTATCGAATAAATAGTTACCCTTTTTTGAAATACTAACATAAAAAGGGAGGCTTATGGAAGCCATTTTAATTAGCGACAGAGAGCTAGTTGATGACTATTTATCAGGTAATCTCTCAAGTCTGGAGAAACTTATCCACCGTCACAAAGAAAGGATTTATTCTTACATTCTTATGATCGTCAGGGATACTGAACTGGCCGACGATCTTTTCCAGGATACCTTTATTAAAGTCATAAATACGCTCAATTCCGGCACTTATAAGGAAGAAGGGAAGTTTATCCAATGGGTGATGCGCATCGCTCATAACCTCATCATCGACCATTTCAGGAAATCCAGGAGAATTCCTGTTGTCGACAACAACTCGGATGAATTTGATATTTTTGACACCATTGGCATTACCGATCCATGTATGGAGGAAAAAATGATCACCGACCAGATTTATGAAGATGTGCGTAAACTAATTGATTATCTCCCCAAAGAACAGCGCGAGGTGCTTGTTATGCGCCATTACTCTGATATGAGCTTCAAGGAGATTGCCGAGGTTACCGACGTGAGCATTAATACTGCTCTTGGCAGAATGCGTTATGCATTGATCAACTTGCGAAAACTCATTAAGGAAAAGGATGTCATTCTTACGGTATAAAATTTATCATCTTCGTGAAGTAATTTTTTTTATTCTTTAAATAATATTCCACCGGGCACTTCGTTTTTTTATTGTAATAATATCTACAAACGAAATATTGTGCCTATGACTTATCCTATTACTCTGGAGGATCTTATCAACCATACATTTGAGGAAATTGAAATTGAAGGTCGACGGCGGGGGATCTATAAAAAAGTCACACCGCGAATAGGGATTATCCGGAATGTCTTCAATTATTCCCGCACGCTGTATATACACAGATCCAATCTGATCGGAACCAGGATCGTGGTTCTGAATTAGGAAAATCATTTAATTGGCCTCACCCCCTTCACCCCCTCTCCTCCAGGAGAGGGGGTGAAGGGGGTGAGGCTCTTATTAATTCAGTGAAGCATGATACCAAGGGAAGAACGCTTCAGGCTGTTTATTGAGTTTTTTGAGAAAAATATGCCCGGTGCCGAAACGGAACTGCACCATGTCAATCCATACGAGTTGCTGGTGGCTACTATATTGTCGGCTCAGTGTACGGATAAGAGAGTCAATATGATCACCCCTGCCTTCTTTGAACACTTTCCCACAGTGGCGTCTCTTTCAAAAGCCAGTCAGCGTGAGGTTTATGAACTGGTTAAAAGCTGCTCCTATCCCAATAGCAAATCAAGATATCTCATTGGTATGGCCATTATGCTTCTGGAAAAGTACAACGGCATTGTGCCTTCTGATCCGGAACAGCTCATGACCTTACCAGGTGTTGGAAGAAAAACGGCTCATGTGATCGCGGCTGTTGCTTTCAATAAACCTGTCCTCGCTGTTGATACCCATGTATTCCGTGTCGCAGCTCGCCTGGGCCTGACAATAAACGCCCCGACACCATTGGAAACTGAAAGACAATTAATCAAATTCATTCCCCGGGACAAAATCCCCGCTGCACACCATTGGCTCATTCTCCATGGCCGTTACATCTGCCAGGCCCGGAAACCAAAATGTAGCCTTTGCGGCCTTACAGATATTTGCAAATTTTATAGGAGACTAAAAAATATTTCCATTATTCTCTCATCACACATTCCCTTTTTAGTAATTTTAGCAGGTGGTAGCTGAGAAATTTTTCTCATGCAGGGTAACATTTTATCCTTTACCCGATTAATAATAAATAAATCTTGCAGCTCGCAGCTTGTAGCTTGCAGCTAATTAAATAATTTCAAATTCCAAACCACATGACAACCGAGAAACCTGAAAACGTCCAGAAACAAAAAGCCCTGCAGCTGGTGATTGATAAGATGGAAAAAGAATTTGGGAAAGGCACTATCATGAAGCTGGGTGATAATGCCATCGTTGATGTAGATATCATTTCAACAGGTTCTATTGCACTTGATGCTGCCCTTGGCATTGGCGGTCTTCCGCGTGGAAGGGTCATTGAAATATATGGACCGGAAGCTTCAGGTAAAACCACTCTGGCTATACATGCCATTGCCGAAGCACAGAAAGCCGGTGGTATTGCCGCTTTTATTGACGCAGAACATGCCTTTGACCGTTTATATGCCAAGAAACTCGGTGTAGATATAGAAAATCTGCTGGTGTCGCAACCCGATAATGGTGAACAGGCTCTTGAGATTACTGACAACCTTATCCGGAGTGGAGCTATCGATGTCATAGTCATTGACTCTGTTGCCGCTCTCACGCCAAAAAGCGAGATAGAAGGAGAAATGGGCGATTCCAAGATGGGTTTACAGGCACGTCTGATGTCGCAAGCCCTCCGAAAACTTACAGCCACAATAAGTAAAACTAATACCAGTTGCATTTTTATAAACCAGCTCCGCGAAAAAATAGGGATCATGTTCGGTAATCCTGAAACAACCACTGGCGGTCATGCACTTAAGTTCTATGCATCCGTTCGCCTTGATATCCGTAAGGTGAACCAGATCAAGGAAGGGGAAAATATTGTCGGGAACAGAGCCAGGGTTAAGGTCGTTAAAAATAAACTTGCTCCACCATTCCGGATCGCGGAATTTGATCTCATCTATGGCGAAGGCATCTCCAAGACCGGCGAAATCATTGATATTTGCGTTGATCACGAAATAATAAAGAAAAGTGGCTCATGGTTCAGCTATGGCGAAACGAAACTCGGCCAGGGCCGTGATATGGTAAAAAAACTTATCGCCGATAATCCTGAACTGGCCAGTGAACTCGAGAAAAAAGCCCGCGAGGCACTTAAAAAATCAAAACCTGTATCAGCAACAGACTAAAATTCAATGAGAAACGCAATTATATGGGTTCTGATCATTGTCATGTTTTCATCCTGCAGAACCAAAAACGCCTCCACCCCTGTATCTGATGACAAGTTTTCTTCTGCCGATACTCTTTCTTTACTTAATGAAAATATAACCTCCGATAGCCTTAACAGCGATTTGTTCAACCTGCGGGCACAATATTATCTCAGAAAAGAGGATTTTAACCTCGCATTGCATGATATCAATAAAGCCCTGACTCTAAATCCTGGCAAGGTTGCCTGCCTCATGACGCTGAGTGATATTTATCTTCAAATGGGTAAGGCCGACTATGCCCGTGAAACACTAAACAAGGCCTCTGATAGTGATCCTCTTAATCCCCTGCCATTACTTAAGTTAGCCAGGTTGCATCTGATCATGAAAAACTACCCCTTTTGTCATGATTATATCAAGCAGGTGCTGAATCTGGATAATAATAATGCTGAAGCATACTTTATTGATGGTTATGCCTGGCTTGAAACCGGAGATACTGTTAAAGCCATACGTAATTTTCAGATGTCAGTTCAGAAGGATCAAACTTTTTTTAATGGATATGTCCAGCTCGGCTCCTTATATACCGGGAAAGATAACCGTCTGGCAGCAAATTATTTCAGTAATGCCCTGGCCCTGCAGCCAAAGAATACAGATGTTCTGTATAACATCGCTCTCTGTTACCAGAATGATTCCTTGTTTGATGATGCAGAAAAATATTACGTTGATTTGCTTTCAATTGACTCGGCACATGTGAAAGCCAATTATAATCTGGGCTTTATTAACCTCATCCACAGGGAGGATTTTGCCATAGCTATCCGGTATTTCACAAGAGCTATCAGGTATGATTCGAATTACGTCGATGCCATTTATAACCGCGGTTTGTGTTATGAGATTTTAAATGAGATAGATAGTGCCCAAAAGGATTATCAGAATGTACTGGAGATCGACGTAACCTATACTAAAGCTATCGAGGGACTGAACCGTATGGATAATATGATCAGAAAGTGATTGGAGGCTCCTGGCTTTCTTCAGGCTCTGTGAATATCAGATGATGTAACTGCCGGTGTGCATTGACCAGCCTGAAACCCCAGTGTGTTTCAAATAACCTGCAGCATTCACTCACAGCATTCTCTTTCGCTGCAACCGTGTTCTTTTGGTATAACATCACAAAATTCTTCAGATCCTGGTAAATATCTGCAAAATTATCGGCTAAGCTGCATTTGAGAAATCTGGGATTTGATTTATCCGATATGTCAGCGATCACATACGCATCATCAGCGCCGAATTTACTCCGGAACATATTATATAGATATTCCCACTGCTCCTCAGTAACATAGCGCTCATTCGCTTCCGGATGATTTACAGGCACAACCGGCAACAATGACCCTTTTAAATAAAGAAGGGGACTGATTTTCCGGAGATAATCAATTATGTCTTCCCTTGTATAATCCTCACAGGTTTCCAGAAAATGGCAATATTCATTTGCCACGGTAAGCATCTCCAGCACATTTCTTGACATATATAATTCTTCATCTTTCATCTTTCATGTTTCATCTTTCATCCTTTAAGCCCCATGTGGTGTATGATTGCATCAATCTTCCCGTCGAGTTGCCGGGCAACCTCTTCATAATTTTGCTTGTTTTCAAGATGTCCTTTCACGCTGAAATAGAATTTGATCTTGGGTTCGGTTCCTGAGGGTCTGACAGTGATCTTGCTTCCGTCGGCAAGGAAAAACTGCAGGACATCTGATTTTGGCAGATGAATAGGGTGTTCTTCTCCTTTAACAAAATCCTTTTCAAGCTGTATCAAATAATCTTTAATGCAAATGACGTCTGAATCAGCAATTGACAGGTAAGGTTCCTTCCTGTATTTTCTCATCATCCCTTCGATTTCTTCAGCCCCGGTTATACCTTTTTTTTCAACAGAAACCAGTTTTTCCCTGAAAAGGCCATGAGTCCGGTAGATTTCGAGGAGAAGATCGTACAGTGTCATCCCTTTGCTTGCTGCCCAGGCAGCTGCCTCAGCCACAAAGCAGCTTGAAGTCACCGCATCTTTATCTCTGACAAAGTCGCCGATAAGATATCCGTAACTCTCTTCTCCGCCGCCTATAAATATTTTTTGTCCTTCCAGTTCTCTGATCAGCTCCGCGATATATTTGAAACCCGTAAGAACATCGAATGTTTCAACGTTGAATGCGGTCGCCATATCTTTGAGTAGCTCGCTGGTGACAATCGTCTTTACGATGAATTCCTTACCGCTGAGTTTTCCCTTCTCCTTCCATCTCGTCAGCAGATAGAAGGTCAGTAATGAAGCAGTCTGGTTGCCATTGAGCAAAATGAAATCATTGTGTAGGTCCCTCACAGCAATACCAATCCTGTCGGCATCAGGATCAGTGCCCATCACCAGGTCGGCATGGCTCTCCCTGGCTTTCTCAATAGCCATCGACAATGCTGCTGGCTCTTCGGGATTGGGTGACTTAAGCGTCGGGAAATGGCCATTTATCTCATCCTGTTCTGGTATATGGATGATGTTCTGAAAACCGAAAGCTTTTAAAGCCATTGGAACCAAATGGACACCGGAACCATGCAAGGGTGTATAAACAATACGCAGATCGCTGTATTTATCAATGACTTCGGGCGATAGAGATAATGCCTTGATGTTTTTTATATATTCCTGATCTACCTTCTCACCGATGAACTCAATTAGCTCATTCCTCCCTTTAAATCTGACCTCATCAACCGAACGTATCTTCTGCACCCCGGCAATGATGTTCTTATCATGAGGAGGTACCAGCTGGCCGCCATCATTCCAATATACCTTGTATCCATTGTATTCAGGCGGATTATGTGACGCTGTGATGACAATACCAGTATGACAATGCAGATAGCGTATGGCAAATGACAGTTCGGGCGTAGGACGCAGGGCATCAAAAAGATAAACCTTTATCCCGTTGGCTGAAAGAACATCGGCCGTGATTTGGGCGAAAAGCGTATTGTTAGTCCGGTTGTCATAAGCAATGGCCGCTTTGATCTCCCTTTCCTCACCAAACACTCGAAGTAAATAATTCGCCAATCCCTGCGTGGCCATACCGACAGTATACCTGTTCATACGGTTAGTGCCGGCACCCATGATTCCCCGAAGGCCCCCTGTCCCAAATTCCAGATCCCTGTAAAACGCATCAGTCAATCCTGCCGGATCATTGTCCATCAAATGCCTGATCTGCTTTTTGGTATCCTCATCATAATTGCCTGCTAGCCAGGAATTTGATCTTTCCAAAATTTTAAGATTAGTAGAATTCTCTTTCATAATTTGTTACTGATTTTTAAATTTTCTCTCTCCGGTAATCGCAATAATCCGTAATTATTAAATAATGAGTCATCACAATAATGCGTACCTGGGATTAAAATTCGCGATTTAAATGGCCCCGGACTTCAGTCCGGGGTACCAGGCAGCTATATAAACCCTGGGCTTTAGCCCGAAACAAAGGCATCAAATCACATCGTAAACAAGATTTTGGGCTAAAGCCCGGGTTTTGTGTCGCTTTTTTAACCCCGAGCTAAAGCACGGGGTAATTCATATTACTTTCGTCACCCTATAAGTACGCATTTCTGTGATGAACCTGATTTTCTAAGGAACAGTTTTCGGATTTAAAAGTAAATCATTGATACAATCCTTCAGACTATCCTTCCAGTAAGGTATAGTCAAATGAAAAGCCTTTTTGATTTTATTCTTGCTTAACACACTATAAAAAGGTCGTCTGGTTTTTGAAGGATAGTCGGCTGTGCAAACCGGTATGACCGGACACGATATTCCGGCAATTTTTAATATCTCAAGGGCGAAATCATACCAACTGGCCACGCCTTCGTTAGTATAATGATAGATAGCATGTCCCTCTTGTTTGCAAAATGGAAGGATATCCAGGATGCATTTTGCGAGATCGCGGGCATAGGTAGGACAGCCTATCTGGTCCGACACCACCCTGAGTTGTTCACCCGAGCGCCCCCGTTTCAGAATGGTTTTGACAAAATTGTTACCATAACCTGAGTAAAGCCAGGATGTCCGGATGATCATAGATTTCAGGGAATGCCGCATCACCTGCTCCTCTCCGCGCAGTTTTGTGAAGCCATAGTGGGAGAGGGGATTGGTGGTGTCTGTTTCATTGTAAGGGTGATTTTTCATTCCATCAAACACATAATCGGTTGAAAGATGCACCATCAATGCTCCCATCTGTCTGCTAAATTCAGCCAGGTAACCTGCCGCTGTTGCATTGACAAGCATGGCCAGCTCCTTTTCATCCTCGGCTTTATCCACAGCTGTGTAGGCTGCACAGTTGATAACGCAATCAAATGACCGGGCCGAGAAGAAATGAAATAAATCATTGTGGCTGGTGATATCCAGTTCGGCGATATCTGTGAATGTAAAACTGTATCCTGCATAATCCTGTTCAAGGCGGCGGATTTCACTTCCTAACTGACCGTTTGAACCTGTGACTAATATTTTCAAGGATAACACCCTTTAAGCAATGATCAGTGATCAATGATCAATGATCATTGAAAAATAAGCAATTGTTCTGTTAATACCTTCTTCCAACTGGATCCCTGGTTCCCAGTTCAACTCTTTTTTAGCCAGAGAAATATCCGGCTGACGCTGCATCGGATCGTCGGATGGCAATGGTTTATAAATAATCTTTGATTTTGAATCTGTGTGTTTTAAAACCAGCCGTGCCAGTTCCAGGATGGTGAATTCTCTCGGATTGCCTAAATTTACAGGACCGGTGAAAGCATCATTGGTGTTCATGAGCCTGATGAGTGCTTCAATAAGATCATCCACATAACAAAAGCTCCTGGTCTGGGAACCATCGCCATAAATAGTAATATCCCTGCCCCTGAGGGCTTGAACGATAAAATTCGACACCACCCGTCCGTCGTCAGGATGCATGCGGGGCCCATACGTGTTAAAGATGCGTGCAATCTTTATTTTAACATTGTTCTGACGGTGATAATTGATGAATAAGGTTTCTGCACCTCTTTTCCCTTCATCATAACAGGCCCTTGGACCAATAGGATTCACATGACCCCAGTAATCTTCGGTTTGAGGGTGAACCTTTGGATCTCCGTATACCTCACTGGTTGAAGCCTGAAGAATTTTTGCCTTGATCCGCTTGGCAAGCCCCAGCATATTAATGGCCCCCATCACTGAGGTCTTGACTGTTTTAATCGGATTGTATTGGTAATGAATCGGTGAGGCTGGACAGGCCAGATTATAGATCTCATCAACTTCAAGGAAAATGGGCGTTGTCACATCGTGCCGGATAAGCTCG
Organism: Bacteroidota bacterium; assembly: GCA_026391695.1. Taxonomy (NCBI): domain Bacteria; kingdom Pseudomonadati; phylum Bacteroidota; species Bacteroidota bacterium. The sequence goes on along the minus strand of JAPLDP010000087.1, from coordinate 3,713 downwards.
AAATAGGGGTTATTGAGCAGGTGAATAATATTAAATTTCGATCCTGTAAAATAATTATCCAGGCATATAACTTCATGACCCTCAGCAAGAAGGCGTTCACAAAGATGGGATCCTAAGAAACCTGCGCCTCCTGTTACAAGTATTCTTTTTCTAGCCATAGGTCTTTATTTAGTTGTATTGACTCCAATGCAAAAATATTTGAATCCGAGATTTTTCATTTCAGCAGCATCATAAATATTGCGTCCATCGAAAATTACCGGATGTCTAAAAAGTTTTTTCATCACGGCGAAATTGGGTATCCGGAATTCTTTCCATTCTGTCGCCATCAATAAAGCATCGGCATCGATAAGCGCTTCGTACTGATCATTTGCATATTCCACAATGTCGCCGATTCTCCGGCGGCATTCTATCATGGCCGCAGGATCGTAAGCTTTAATTCTGCATCCTGCTTCGATCAGCTTGCCAATGAGAACAAGCGAAGGTGCGTCGCGCATGTCATCCGTCTCAGGCTTAAATGATAAACCCCAAATAGCAATGATTCTGCCTTTTAAATTCCCTTCATAGAAGTGATTCAGCTTATTAAACAGAACAGATTTTTGGTCCTGGTTCACATCCTCAACAGCAGTGAGTACCCGTAAATGATAAGCATTCTCATGAGCTGTTTTTATCAGTGCTTTTACATCCTTGGGAAAGCAGGAACCACCATAACCTATACCAGGATAAATAAATTTATTTCCGATCCGGCTGTCACTTCCAATTCCCTTTCTTACAAGATTGACATCGGCACCCACGATTTCGCAGAGGTTGGCAATGTCATTCATGAAACTGATCTTAGTGGCCAGCATGGCATTGGCAGTGTATTTGGTCATCTCCGACGATGCAATATCCATGAATATGATGGGGTGCCCATTCAGTGTAAAAGGTTTATAAAGCCTCTTCATAAGATCGGCAGCTCTTTCTGATTCAGTACCGACAACAATCCGGTCGGGGCGCAGGAAATCTTCAACAGCGCTGCCTTCTTTAAGGAATTCCGGATTAGAAGCAACATCAAATTGTAAATCGCTTCTTCTTCTATCCAATTCACCCTGCATAGCCGCTTTGACCCTCAATGATGTACCAACCGGAACAGTACTTTTAGTCACCACCAGCAGATAATCATTCATATGCCGGCCAATATCCCTCGCTACATCAAGCACGTACCGGAGGTCGGCACTGCCGTCTTCATCCGGTGGAGTGCCAACAGCAATGAACACTACTTCACTGCCCTCCATTGCCGGGGCCAGATCGGTGGTGAAATGCAAACGCTGCTTTTCGGTATTTTTTTTAACAAGCTCTTCAAGCCCCGGCTCATAGATGGGTATGATCCCCTTCCGGAGGTTATCTATCTTTGTCAGGTCTATGTCGACACAGGTCACATCCACACCAACTTCAGCAAAACATGTTCCTGTGACCAAACCTACGTACCCGGTGCCGACAACAATGACTTTCATAGCAATTATATATTACATTTATCCCAAATCACCGATTAACATTTCAACCAGTGTCAACTGACAAAAATAGTAATTTATTGAAAAAAAGAAGTGGATAGAGAATGTTTTTCTATTGATGTACTTTCTTTTGCGTATCTCCCGCCTCTCGGCGGGATAAACCCCCAATGCTAGCGCGCGTCTGTGACGCGTGCTTTAAAGAATAGCGCGTTTCAAACGCGCTGATACAGGGCACGCGTTCGGAAACGCGCGCCAGCGGGAATTATTGTGATGACTCCCAATTTTCAGAAGCAGAAAATAATTTATTCGGGAATTGTAGAATGGTATTAAATTTATTTCTAATTTTAAAATGTTCATAATAAATTTGAGATAGCTTGTTAACTTTGTGTGCCTTAGTGAAATCCTTTGTGGCCATAGAGGTGAAGTATTCTTACCACAAAGTCACCCGAAGGGTAGCACGAAGTAACACAAAGAAAGACAGCCTAATATATGGGTTCATGAATTATTCAGGTTATACATTAAGTAAATTAGCAGAATAAAAATTTATTAACATTTTTTTTCAATTTTATTTGGATATGGGTAAAATTGCGGGGTTCTGGTAATCTGTTGTTGATAAGCTGAAAATAGCACATAAATATTTGAAAAACAGTATTATAATAATTCATAGGGATGGATACAAAGGTTGCTCTGTTCCGGTTACAATAAGATGAGATGATGGTAATACTGTTTAGCGCCCTGTTTATTAACAATTTTTTCACTGTAAACCGAATAAATAATTTGCATATTAAAGTTAATAATGCTTATTTTGCATAAGACTTAAGGAAAATAGTCGAAAAAATATAGCGCCAGAGCGCATGGATTTTATCCTTTTATAAATTAATTGCACTTGATGTAACTAATTTTTTATAAAAAAGTATAAAAAGAGAATTATTTTATTTGGAAGATAGTTTTATTTATTGTTACTTTGTAAGATGTTTCGGAGAATTGTACTTGATATAAGAAACGAAATCGCAAAATTCTCGAAGTTCTAAATTCATTAAATTATAAATAAAATATAAAAAAGAATTATTTTATTTGGAAGTTTACATTATATGTATTTACTTTGTGTGATGTTTCAGAAAAATGAACTCGATATTCGCAGCGAAATTGCAAAATTCACGAGGTATAAATTTATCATTATAAATAATGTATAGGAATATTAACACACTATATAATTCCTAATGTTGAATATAAAAAAATAGAAATCAATCAATTAAGTCAATTTTAAACCAAAAACCAAATGATTATGAAAAAAATGAATTTACTAAGTTTAGTAGCCCGTAACACGATGATATTATTCTTAATATTATTGTTGGGACTTACTTTAAATGCGCAGGTGACGGTTCCTGACGGGATAAACTACCAGGCTATCGCACGTAATGCGAGCGGCGCCCCACTGGTATCGACAGCACTGGTGGTGAAAGTGATTATTTATGACGGTGCTACCGTAGTCTGGACAGGACCAGAACAATCGGTTACTACAAATAATTTTGGCTTGTTCACAATGGTTGTTACTCAGGCTTCGTCTATCGTCTGGCAAAATCTGACCACTCCGAAGATCGAAGTTCAGGCTTTAATAGGCGAAAGCGATGGCTGGGTATCTATGGGAATAGTCAATATCTGGAGCGTGCCTTACGCTAAAGTAGCCGGCAACGTCACACCCCTGAATGCTGTTTTTAATCTGACCAATACCACAGGTCTTACAGGTGATTGTACCGGAGGTTACGCTGGCGCCCTCACAGTAGCTGGCGGAACCGCACTCAATGGAAATACAGGTATTAAAGGTTTGTTGACTGTATGCGGAAATACTTCTATCGAATCCAGAGCCTTTATTAATTCCATGTATAATGCCACCAATGATATTGATGGCGCTTTGGTTGTGAAAGGTGGTGTGAGTGTTCAGCAAGACGTTTATGGAAATGCTAAAGCTACATTCAAACAATGGTTAAAAGTAGGTAATACTACCGTAGGACTTGTCGGACCCAACTGTGGACCATGGACACAAGCTACATTACTCGTCGATGGCGTTTCTGCATTTAATTATAATGTAAACATTAAGGGCGATCTTGATGTTTGCGGTAACATATCAGGCACTAACTTCTGGGGCACTACCTTCCATGGTACTTTTTATGGCCCATTGCATGGCTGGGCTGATAACGCATATTATGCCACTACTGCTGGCTATGC